>DBFCNY010000249.1:0-13688 GCA_048298285.1 Collinsella sp. | reverse complement strand
GTATGAGAGCTTTGTTGCAGCCGGTCATTTTACTGAGGGAAGAATCAGGGAATTCTCGTCCAGCCAGAGGGTGGATCCGGGTATTACGGTCGGCTTTCTTCAGCATGATGGATGCATCGGGTTTGACGCTTTCTCTAATCTTAAGTCCGCTTGTTAGTAGGTGACGCCCCATGTATGTCCTCACACTAAAGAATCGCCTAAATGAGTTCAGGGCCGTACAAAGGCTGCGGGAGCTCGGACTTTTAGACGAAGGGCTTCTGCCTTTGGTCGAGGTGGTTAAGAAGGACGTTGCCTTTGATAAGCTGGTCGATCCCTCAACGGGTGAGTACGTCAAGGTCAACAAGCCATATAAAAGTGGAAAGCGCAAAGGTCAGCCCCGTATGTGCACGGTAGATGATCTTGAGACTGAGCGCGATGTCACCTTGGATAACATTAGTGATGCCTTTGCCGGTAAAAAGGTGTTGGTCGACTTCTTCCGCTGCTATATGCCCAAATACAAAGGCGCCGACCCCTCAAAATGCAAGCTTGTTCTTAAAATGAGCAACGACTTGGCGTTTTACGAGGAGGCGGTTAAGCGGCTTGCCGACTATCGAGATCTCATCCCGGTCATCTCGGTGATTGACGAGCTGTCCAACCTCTCACCAAAATCCTTGGAAGCTTTGATTTTGGAGCTAAGGAAGACTTCTTCAAATAAACCAGTCGCCATCCGGATATCGACATATGAGGGGTACGAGCACATCTTGTCTGACCTTTTGGGGCCGGATGACTACTTGATTTACGACATCAACGAGACCCCGCCCGCTTCTCGTATCGAAGAGTTTGACGAGTTGGCTGACCTTCATATTGCGGCGCACTCTGTCCTACTGTGTTCGCCGCGCAAACGCGATGACGGGAACAAGGTGTACGAAGATGGCTGTTTCATCGACAATAGCCACATTCGTGACTTTTCCGAATATGGTTTCGAAGGCGTCGGCGACTATGCCGGGCTTCGTGATTCCTTACCGCCCCGTCCGGGCGCGGGGGCCACTGGACGTGCTCTTGCCCTTTTTTATGACGGTTCATCAAATACCTTCAAAAGGTATATCAATCCAGACGTGAAGAAAGGCCAATCCGGCTACGACGATGTCGTAAAACAGATACTTGCAGACAGGGGCAAGCTGGAAAGACGTGCTGGCGAATGCGCCGTACTGTCTGAAATAGCTGATCATGCCGCAGCCGGAAACTATGGCGGTTGGCAGACTTGGATTGTGTACACCGTTGTTCGCTACGTGCAGCAGCTCTACCTCGCCCACGGTAACAGCTACAACCTCTAGTACACAATCTCCGGCTCTAGTCTGTTGCGGTAGAACCATTCGTAGTCAATACCGAAGACCTGCGGCTTTACTTTGCAGAAGTGCTCCCAGTAGGCACCGTAGCGTTGCTTGAGATAGGCCTTAAACAGCCGATTGATTTTGGCTTGGCTGTTCTCGGCAAGACACTCTTGAATGATGGCGGGCTTTGACGTGCCCCCGCCGTCGATGCCGAAGGTCTCGCAGAGGGCGCGCTTGGGCATGACCGCGAGCTGCTTTTCGGAGTCCAGGTTGGTGCTTTTGATGGCTTTGCGCTGTGCCTTGAAGTGATAGGAGCCGTCCCTTGCGTCCTGGCTGTAGGAGTAAATCCCACAGGCCTCGGGGACGTAGCTTGGCAGTTCTTGCCAACGCTTGTCGGACGTCACGACGTAGACGGTCTCGAACACGTCGAAGTAGTCGCTCAACTGGCCCTCGAGACGATCGAACGTGTCGAGGTCGGTCTTGATCTCGTAGGCGGCGCTGTGGCCGTTGACCTTACACATGTCCACGCGGCTGTTGCCGATGGGAAGCTCGAAGATGGAGATGTTCGCGGGGCTCAGCGGAAAGAGGACCCTATCGATGAAATTGGCCTTGATGGTGGCTTCGTTCGGGTAATAACCCATCACCAAGTCGTTGATGGTCCTTCGGGCCGCGTATTTGGAGTCGAGCGCGGGGGCGAAGTCGCCGAGGACGTCTTGGATGATGGAGATGAGCTTGGATTCGGAGAGAACAGTCGAGTATGAATCGTAGAGCCGCTTTGCAGTCTCCCTCAACTCTATGTCATCAAGTAGCATGGTCTCCATCGTTACCTCCGATGGGAATTTTACCATGATGGCCCAAAAACGCTTCTTAAGTTCGGTGTGTGTAACCCAGTGGGACGTATTTCTTCGGGCACTGCCGCCTTGCGGCTCCGATGCGCGGTTGACTTTTTGACGCCCGCCTAGGCTGCTCTTGATGAGTAACCAGGCGGGCATCTTGTTGTGCTTGCCGTACGAGCGGAAAGGCGGTTCTCGTGAAGGAGGGATCGAATGGCGGGCAAGCGGACGAGGCGCAGCAGCAAGAGGCGGGCTCGGAAGACGCGCAGGAGCAAGGGGAAGTGACGGCCCTGGGCGGAGCCGGCGACGACTACCAGGCGATGCTTGCGAAGCGGGACGAGCGGATCGCGGAGTTTGAGGCACAGGTGGCCGATGCCTCCGCTTCCAAGGAGGCTGCCGAGGCGCTTCGCGGTGAGATCGAGGCGGTGAAGACCGCCGCTACGGACGAGCGCGTGGAGTACGAGCTGCGCCTCGTGGGCGCTCGCAGCGTAACGGCGGCCAAGGCTCTGCTCGCGGATCACGGCGGCGACGTGGTGGCGCTCAAGGTGTCGCACCATGTGGGCGACGGCGTGGAGAGCGGGCCAACGCAGGCGGCCCGCGCCGTGCTGGCGGAGCTTAGCGGCGCGGGGATCGCATTCTGCGGGGTGGCGTGATGCCGGGGCGGCGCCGATGCGGCGGTCGCTTCTGCCGGACGCGATGAGCGTGCGGGTGCCGTTGGAGGACGGGTTCATACGGCTCGGCGCGGGTCGTAAGGCGCGTGCGTCCCATGTAATGGGGGAAACCGCAGCCAGCGATGCTTGGTGTGTGGCGGATATGCGAGGGGGTGGCAGGCGGAAAGGGAGCTTATTCACTTTCCCAAACCGCTCTGGTCATTTGAACGAGGCGCGATCTCTTTGAGCTTCTTGGGAGTCGGGGGCGCAGGTTCAGTGCGACAGAGCTGATATGTGCTCACGTTCCGCGCAAAGTTGCCGGATTGTCGATATGAGGAGAATGCCAGACGGGCTTATCGAGGAAACCGGCCTGCTATACGTCGGCGTCACTCGCGCTCGAAAGGCGGTATATGCCTCCGCCTCGATGCAACGCAGGACAAAGTTGGGGGACTATCAGGCCACCTGTCCCTCTTGTCTAATGCCTATTCCGGGTATTGCGCCTGTGAGCTGGGCGGTGATGGATACGGAGAGCTGACTTCTGGTGCTACGAGACGTGTCCGCTATGGCCGTATGGCCGTGAGAGCCGATCGGCCGCCCTGTCTATGACCTCGCTGAGCATGGCCAGACCGTTCTTCAGCTCGCTCTGCTTGGAGAAGTAGTCCCTGTGCGCCATGAATCGTCTGCGCAGGGCTCGGAGCTGCCCGGCGCAGACGATTCATGGCCGTTCCCTTGTTGTCGCGATGCCGGAATCTCCCATATCGGCTCCACAAGATAAGAAAAATGCGGCTGAAGGTACAGGTACCCGCAGCCGCTAAAAGCCCTAGGGCTTTTCACAATGATTGAAGTATGCCCGATTGAGGCGGACGGGGGAAGCGCTTGGAAAGCGCGGACCATCCATCAGAGGTGTTCGGATGAAGTCGATAATCAAGGGCGGCCGACGGGAATCCAAGGTGCGCCATGCTTCTTATGTGCAGCAAAGCTAATGCTGCTAAAATATAAAGCGCTCATGTAGTTTAAACGCACGACGATAAGGAGCACCAGTGGGTAACCACTTCCGTACCTCCGGTGCGGGCGATGATGCCCCCAAGACGCAGACAGGCGTCCAGGGCAGTCGTTTCGCCACTCCGGATTCAGAGGGCCAGCCTGTTGCTCAGGCCCCCACTCAGCCGGCAGATCAGGCACAGCCGGCATCCGATCCCTTTGCCTACAATCCCACCAGCGATGTCGCGCTTTCCGGCACGGCGGGTTTTGAGCCCGTTCAGGCCGTGACCGCTCGCGTGGAGCAGCCTCAGGCTGGCGCCGCCACGCCGCAGCCTACCATGGCCGGCATTCCCGACCCCATGGCCCCTGCGACGCCGGTTCCTCAGCCTGCGCAGTCTGGCCTCTTTGCCGCTATTCCCGATCCCACGCAGCCTGCTGCCCCGGTGGTCGAGAGCGATCAGGCAGCCGAGGTCGCAAGCCTCGATAACGCGCTCAACAACCCCGATTTTACGTCGGTGTTTGCGCCCATCGATCCGCAGGCCAGCCGCAAGAAGATGGCCAAGCAGGCCGGTGTCGAGCCCGTCATCCTTATGGAGCATGTCACCAAGATCTATCCGGCACAGCCCAACAAGCCTGCACTCGACGACATCAACATCGAGATCTATCCGGGCGAGTTCGTCTTCCTGGTCGGTCATTCCGGCTCGGGTAAGACCACGCTGCTGTCGACGCTCAACCGCGACGTCAAGCCGACGAGCGGCCGCATCTTGGTTGCCGGTCAGGACCTCATGAAGATCAAGAACCGCAAGGTTCCGTTCCTGCGCCGCCAGATTGGCGCCGTGTTCCAGGACTTTAAGCTTCTGCCGCAAAAAACCGCCTACGAAAACGTGGCGTTTGCCCTGCAGTGCATCGGCAAGCCCAAGGGCGTCATTCGCAGCCAGGTGCCCGAGGTGCTGCGTCTGGTCGGCCTGGCCGATCAGATGGACTCGCTGCCCGACCAGCTTTCCGGTGGCGAGCAGCAGCGCGTTGCCGTCGCCCGCGCTATGGTCAACCGTCCGCCGCTGCTGATCTGCGACGAGCCGACGGGCAACCTCGACCCGGCGATCTCGCTGGGCATCATGAAGCTGCTCGAGCGTATTAACCGCACCGGCACCACCGTGATCGTCGCCACGCACGACCGCGAGATGGTCGATAGCATGCACCGTCGCGTGATCGCCCTCGAGGGCGGCCACGTTATTCGCGACCAGGAGAGGGGAGGTTACGGCAACTATGGCACCAACTAACGTGGGCTACTCCTTCAAAGAGGCAATCAGCCACTTCTTCCGTAACTGGACTACCTCGCTCGGCGCCGTCATCACGATCTTCCTTTCGCTGTTTATCATCGGCCTGTTCATTATGGGTTCCGCGATGCTGAACTCCGTGATCGGTACCGTCGAGGATCAGGTTGTCATTAATGCCTTTATTAGCGATGACGCCGATCAGGCAGACATCCAGGCCTTTGAGGCCGAGCTCAAGACGTGGAGCAACGTCAAGTCCGTGACCTATAAGGATAAGGACGACGCGCTGGCCGAGTACACGAGCAAGATGTCGGGTAACGCCGACGCCACCATGAGCGCGCTCGACGGCCAGAACCCGCTGCCCGCCTCGTTTGCGATTGAGATGGACGATCCGTCTCAGGTCGAGAGCACGGCCAAGAAGCTCAAGAAGGATGCCGATTTCCAGAAGATCGCGGATGACGGCGACGTCAACGCGAGCGTGCTGTACGGCCAGGAGGAAGTGAGCCGCCTGTTCCAGGTGACCAACTACATCCGCATCGCCGCCGTGGTGCTCGTTGGCCTTCTGACCTTTATCGCATTCATCTTCATCAACAACACGATTCGCCTGTCCATTACGGCGCGTCGTCGTGAGATTGCGATTATGCGTCTGGTCGGCGCCAGCAACGGCTTCATTCGTGGCCCGTTTATCACCGAGGGCGTACTGCAGGCCATTTTGGGCTCGCTGCTTTCCATCGGCGTTCTGGAGCTGCTGCGCAATCTGATGATTCCGCGTTTGCAGGAGAGCATCGGCTGGATGTCGTTTGCCCTGCCGATGCAGTACTACCTGGTGACCTATGCTGCGCTGATTCTGGTCGGCGTGATTATCGGCCTCTTTGGTTCTGCCATCGCCATGCGTCGCTACCTGCGCGTGTAGGCATGCCTGGAATTCATCCCTTCCAACGGGTCGTCTCTTATGGGGCGGCCCGTTTTTTGATCCCTAGGGGACGGCAGGAAAGCGAATCATTTGGGTAGACTCTTTGGAGTTCGCAATCGATAGTTAGGAGGCGCCATGGGGCGCAATAACAAGCATAAGCGTGGAGCTCGCAATAAGCGCGGGCCGGTGCGCAGCGAACGCCGTCCGAGCCTGACCGGGCGCGTGCAGCTCCATGAGCACAGTGCCTATGTCATAACCGAGAATGGCGACTACAAGGTCATGGGTCGCGGCAAGCGTGAGATCATGGACGGCGATACCGTTGCCGTGAGCATTAAGAATAGCCCGCATGGCGAGCGTCGCGCCGTGATCGAGGGCGTAGTTGAGCGCGCAGCCATAAGCGTGGTGGGTACGTACCAGACCGCCGGTCCGCTCGGTGTGATCGAGCCGCTCGATTCGCGCTTGAAGGCCGACTTCTTCATTTTGCCCGAGGATACCTCGGCGGATCGTCTGGGTGTCCACCCGGGTGATGCCGTTGTCGCGCGCATTTTGACCTACCCGACGCGCCTGGAATCGGGCACCGTGACGATCGAACACCGCATTGGCGGAGATGACGCGCCCGATTTGGGCGTTCAATATGTGATGGCGCGTTACGGCTATACCGATAGCTATCCCGAGACCGCGCTAGACGAGGCCGAGGGGCTTTCGCTCGATGTGTCCGCGGCGCTTAAGGACCCGCTCCGCCGCGATCTGCGCGACCGCTTTGTCATCACGATCGACCCGGTCGACGCGCGCGACTTTGACGATGCCATTTCGCTGGAGCGCACGCCCGAGGGTGGCTACAAGCTGGGTGTGCATATCGCCGACGTTTCACACTATGTGGCTTGGGACGGGCATATCGATCTTGAGGCTCGCCATCGTACGACATCGGTGTATCTGGCCGATCGCGTGCTTCCCATGCTGCCCGAACGCCTGTCCTGTGACCTGTGCTCGCTTCGCCCTGACGAGGACCGTCTTGCGTTTACCGTCGATATCGAGCTCGATGAGCGGGGTCGCGTGCGGCATTACGATCCGTACCCCAGCGTGATTCGCTCGCGTGTGCGTATGGACTATGACGGCGCCGAGGCGCTGCTGGTGCGTGCCGGTGCGGTTGAGTATTCGGTGCTGGAGGGTGCGGCCGAGGATGTTGCGGCTGCCGAGGCCTCGCGCGAGGAAGCGCTTGAGCGCGGTCTTGCGTGCGAGGAGACCGCCCGCGGCTACAACATCGACCTCGGCGATTTCCTTGTCGCCGCCAACGAACTCGCCGAACTTCGCCGTCGTATTCGTCGCGCCCGCGGCTCAGTCGATTTTGACACGGCCGAGATTCGCGCTCTATTGGATGAGGACGGAGTGCCCGTGCAGATTGTGGCGCGTGAGCGTTCGTGTGCCACGTCGCTTATCGAGGAAGCCATGCTGCTCGCCAACGAGTGCGTTGCAGAGTGGCTGGCGGACCGTGATATCGAGGCCTGCTATCGCGTGCATGAGGATCCGAGCCCCGATAGCCTGCACGGTGCCGCCGTTGCGCTGGCGCAGCTAGGCATCATCGACGATCGCCGTGCTGCCGGTATTGCCCTGGGGAGTCCCGATGAGCTGCAGGCCGCAGTCGATGCTGCCGCCGGTACGGCCAACGCACCGCTCGTCAACATGCTGCTTCTGCGCAGCATGCAGCGCGCGCTGTACAAGCCGCGCAACGAGGGCCACTTTGCGCTCGCCGCGCCGTGCTACTGTCACTTTACGAGTCCCATCCGTCGCTACCCCGATCTGGTGGTGCACCGCGTGCTCAAACTGCAGTTGGCCTACGAGCAGCTCGGCGGCAAGGACGCCTTGGTCCGTACGCCGCGGCTGATCGGCAAGGGGCGCGAGTCGCTGCCGCGCATTCTGCCGCAGATCTGCCGCGCATGCAGCGATGCCGAGCGCGCGGCAGATGCCGCCAGCCATGCGACACAAAAGATCAAGATTGCCCAGTACTATGAGGACCGTCTGGGCGAGCGCTATGCCGGAACCGTCTCGTGGGTTAGCAGCATGGGTCTCTTTGTGCGCTTGGATCTAACGCAGGTCGAAGGCTTGATTTCGATCAAGAGCCTGGGCAACGAGTGGTTCGAGTTCGACGAGGACGCGCTTACGCTGACGGGCGCCGACACGGGGACTCGTTACGAGCTGGGGCAGCGCGTGATTGTCGAGGTCTCGCGCGTCAATACCACGCGTGGGCACTTGGACTTTAAGCTTATCCATTAGCCAAATCCCGACTCATGGTGGGGGAGCGGAGGGCGGCCTTTCGGGACCGCCCTTCGCATTTGAATCGTGGCTACCTTGCCGTCTGCTCGGCCGCCCGCTTACCTGCTATTTGAGAGGTAGAACCTACCAAAATAAACCTGTCCCTTTTTGGCAGGTTTACAAGAAAGCGGGGATGAGATGGCGACGGTGTACGGTTATGCGCGGGTGAGTTCGCGCGATCAGAATCTTAATCGGCAGCTGGATGCGCTGGGCGCCTATGGCGTGGGCTCGGCGAATATTTATGCCGACCATGCGAGCGGCAAGGACTTCGATCGACCGCGTTATCGCGAGCTGCTGCACGTTCTGGGAGACGGGGACGTGCTGGTGGTGCTTTCTATCGACCGACTTGGTCGTAATTACTCCGAGATTCTTGAGGAATGGCGGCGCATTACCAAGGAGCTCGGGGTTGCCATTGTGGTGTTTGACATGCCATTGCTTGACACACGTGTCAGGGCCAGCGGCGCGCCGGATGTGACCAACACCCTGATTGTCGATATTGTGCTGCAACTGCTGAGCTACGTGGCGCAGGTGGAACGCGAGAATATCCATCGGCGCCAGGCGGAGGGAATTGCAGCGGCGCGGGCGCGAGGGGTCCGTTTCGGTCGACCTCGCAAGCCGTGCCCTCCTCAGTTTGAGCTAGTGCGCGATAGCTATGAGGCAGGCGATATTACCCGCAGCCAGGCAGCAAAGTGCCTGGGCGTGTGCGTGGGGACGTTTGATCGCTGGATGCGCGAGGCGGGGTAGGGGTTTGCGTCGCTTTGTCGCTTCCTGTTGCGATTCAAATTTTGATACGGTGACGATGTCATTTGGGGCTACACTCGCTCATATTTAAAAAGACGGAGGTTGGCCTTTGGCGCACATGAAGAAAATAATCGGGTGGACCGCCACCGCTCTGTTCGCCGCAACGCTGGCGGGCATCTGGGTGCTGACGGAGCAAAACGCAGTGCAGACGTCGTTGCTGAGCGAGTCCACCGCGCGCGTGGTGGAGGGTCAGGCTGCGAGCGTTCAGGCTACCGGCATCACGGGTGAAATTCAGGCGGGGGACGGCATGACTGAGAGTACCAATCCGGCTGCCTCGACGGTCCAGCCTGGTCGACTTGCTTCCATTCGCATGTGGGTAGGCGCAAACGTCCGTCGCGTCGCCCATACCGTAGAGTTTTTCTTCGTCGGATTGTTCGCCTCGGTGATCGTGGTCTGCTTTTCCAGGCGTCCATGGAGTGTGTGTTCCCGTTGCGTGCCTGTGTTTCTCTTTTGCGCTGCCTGCTCCGTTGGCGACCAGGTGCATAAGATCTTTGTTCCCGGCAGGCATTTCGACGTTATCGATTTAGGATTCGATGCTGCGGGCTATGTCACCGCCATGCTGTTGGTATTGCTGGCAGCGGCGTTGGTGCGCCATGCGACTCGGCCGATCGGCGCCCATGCGAGGCGCTAGCCTTAAGACGAGACATCGCGACTGCCTATGCTTCGACATTGACTACAATAACGGCTGCAATCGCGAGTGGTCGTCGATGTGCAGTTTTCCAGACACCTGTTTTCTCTAAGAAAGGAAATCCCATGACTGTACTGTTTGTTGAATATCCCAAGTGCTCGACCTGTAAGAAGGCCAAGGCATGGCTGGACGAACATGGGGTAGAGTATATCGATCGCGATATCGTTTTGGACAATCCCACGGCTGATGAGCTTGCGACCTGGATTGCTCGTTCGGGGCTGCCGGTGCGGCGCTTCTTTAATTCGTCGGGCATGAAATATCGAGAGCTGGGCCTGAAGGCGCGTCTGGATGCGGGCATGACGGATCGGGAGTGCTACGAGCTGCTGGCGACCGACGGCATGCTGGTCAAGCGTCCGCTGCTGGTGGGCGACGACTTTGCGATTCCCGGCTTTAGGGAAGCGGCTTGGGCCGAGGCGTTGCTGTAGCGGCTGCGGAAAGTGCGACCCGGAATTCGCTTCCAGAATGGGATGCGCTTTCCCAAAGTGGCCGGTTGCGGAAAGCACGTCCCATTCTGAGCTTCGATTGTGGGACACGGTTTCCGGTTGAGGGCTCGACGGGAAAGTGGGGACCAGTTTGAGCTTGAAATCTGGGACGCACTTTCCGCCGGCGGGCCTGCCCCAGTCAGTCCGCCAGCTGTGCCCATTCGTGCGGATCGTAGACCTTTACGTGTTTGTTGGGCTTGCCGCTCCAGTACTCCTCGTCCATAAAGGGCAGATATGCCTGAACGCCGGGGCAGATAAAGGGAATCCGCTGCTGTTGCAGTCGCTCGCGCTGGCGCTGCTCCAGGTGCGCCTCGGATATGACGGTCGGCATACCGGACAACTCGACGAGGCTTGCCTGGATTCGCTTAAGGTCGGGGAGTCCCGCGTGCCATGACATCCGCATGATCAAAAAGGATGCACGGCGGTATTTTGCCTGCACCACAGTAATGGCGGGGCGTAACGTGGGGTGAATTTTGTCCCGTTCGGGCCAAAGGTCGGCAGTGATCTCGAGGCCCAGGGTCTCCCATAGGTAATCAAGCTCTTCGTCCATGGCGCCTCGATATCTACGCGATCATTGATACTTCGATTGTGTTGCCTGGTGCTATCGTTTTTGCGGTAGAATCTGCCAACGGTTGACGGCTACCGCTCGCGGTGTTTTGCCCTTCGTGTACAGCGGTCGGCTTCACAGGTCCTTCACGGGTTGGACTAAATTAGGCCAATTTGACTGAATTTCAAAAAAGTCAAAATTGGGGCTTGCGTCACGGCGAGACTTCCCGTATATTTCTTTCTTGCGCAAAGGCACAGCCGAGCGCAGCGATGCAGTCATTGGGATGTCGTCTAATGGCAGGACAGCGGATTCTGGTTCCGTCAATGGGGGTTCGACTCCCTCCATCCCAGCCATTGCATTTGCTACATATGGCCCGTTCGTCTAGCGGTTTAGGACGCCGCCCTCTCAAGGCGGAGATCACCAGTTCGAATCTGGTACGGGCTACCAAAATTGAATGCCCGGGCCTCGTAAGAGACCCGGGTTTTGTGTATTGACCGATGCTTAAGGCGCGCGTTGAGTCTGCCGCCCGGATCGAGGAGTAGCCATGGATCTGCCCATCAGCTTGCAAGACATCACGTATGCCGAGAACTATCTGGCGCAGGGCGACCTGGCTACGGCGACGCCGCTGCTGGAGCGTCTGGTGGAGCTCGCCGAGGAGTATATCGACGCTGAGTGCAAGACGGAGGAGAAGCGTCAATACTTTAGCTTCGATAGCAAGTTTGAGCGCTTGGCCTATCGCCGCGTGGAGAAGGATCCGCGCGAGCTCGTGCAGGTCGAGGTGCCGTTTGACCGCCTGTACTCTGACATGGCGTTTGCCTACATTCGCCAGCAGGATTATGTGAGTGCTCGCAACGCCTTGATGCAGGCCGTGCGCTGGGACCCCATGAACTGCAACTACCGCCTGGATCTGGCCGAGCTGTTCCGCGCTCTCGAGGACAAGCAGGAATGGGCATCGCTCTCGTTCTCGGTGCTGGAGCGTGCAAGCGATGGCAAGTGCGCCGCCCGCGCTTACGCCAATCTAGGTCAGTACTTCTTGGAGCCCGAGACCGAGAACGTTTCGGCTGCCGTGGGCTGCGCGCGTCTGGCGCTGCGCCTGGCGCCCAACGATGCGCATACGACGCGCCTGCTCAACAAGATCCATACCACCTATCCGGATGCCGCCGATGAGAGCGACGACCACGTGATGGGTGAGCTCGCCCTGCAGGGCGTGCCGACCTCACCTTCGGCCGAGATCGCCATCTGCCTGATCATGTGTGCGACCGATGCTGCAAGCGACGGCGACAAGCAGGAGGCGACGCGCCTGACGGTGCGTGCTCGCGACTTGGTGGGCGAGGAGGCCTGCGCGGCGATTATCAAACTGGTGCGCGAGAGCGATGCCGAGCTCAATGCCGAGCGCAAGGCAAAGCGCGCAGGTGCCGACAAGGGAACCGATGGCGCCAAGGAGGCCGGCGATGCCCAGTAAGCGCGAGCGCAAACTCATTTCCAAGAATCGCTCGGCACATCACGAGTACTTTATCGATGAGACGTTTGAGTGCGGTATTGAGCTGAGCGGCACCGAGGTCAAGTCGATTCGCGAGCGCGCCTGTCAGATCACTGACACTTTTGCGCTGATTCGTGGCGGCGAGTGCTGGCTCGTCGGCCTGCATATCCACCCTTATAGCCATGGTGGCGTGTGGAATCGCGATCCCGACCGTCGGCGTCGTCTGCTGCTGCACCGCAAGGAGATCGACTTTCTTGACGGCAAACTTCGCAACCGTGGTTATGCGCTGGTTCCGTTGGAACTCTACTTTAATACCGACGGCCGCGTAAAGCTGCTGCTGGGTCTGGGCCGCGGCAAGAAGCTCTACGACAAGCGCGAGGACATGGCCAAGCGTGATGTCCAACGCGAGATCGACCGCGCCCTTAAGGAACGCAACCGCTAGGCACTCTGTATAAGTTGCGGTGGAATACGGACTGTTTTGCCTGTTTGAGGGGCTATTCAGTCCCTATTTCACCGCAACTGCGGGCGTCTCATCTTTCTTACTGTTCTGACACATATGTCTCAAAGGCGGCGTCCGTTATGGGTGCCGCCTTTTTTGTGGGTACATACATTCATGAGGTTCCAACCCGAGTTAGGGGAGTGATCGTTATGGACAAAACTGCGTTCTTTACCATGCCGAGCGGTCTGTACGTGGTGAGCGCTGCGGCAGACGGGTTGCGCGCCGGCTGCGTCATCAACACTGCGGTGCAGGTGACGTCCATGCCGCCGCGTATTTCGGTTGCCGTGAACAAGGACAATGTCACCTCGGGCGTCATCGCATCGGCCAAAGCGTTCGCGCTGACCGTGATCGATCAGACCGCCGACATGCTCTACATCGGTAACTTTGGGTTCCGCACCAGCAGCGATTATGACAAGTTTGCCAAATACGAGACCCGCGAGACGGCTCTGGGCATGCCCTATGTGCCCGAGCATGCGGCGGCCCTGTTTAGCTGCCGTTTGATCGACACTGTGGATGTGGGCACGCATCTGCTGTTTATTGGCGAGGTCGAGGATGCCGAGCGCCTGAGCGACGAGACGCCGCTGACGTACGACTACTATCACAAGGTGCTAAAGGGCAAGACGCCGCCCAAAGCCTCGTCGTATCAAGGCTAGAAATGTTCTAAAAATACTTGCATTATACTATTGAGAATATATACTAATAAGTAAGTACACCAGCAGTCACGTTCGAGAGGAGAACATCATGGCTGAGGAGAAGAAGACGTATAAGTTTGTGTGCACCGTTTGCGGTTACGAGGTTGAGGTCGACACGCCCGAGCTGCCCGAGGACTACGTGTGCCCGGTCTGCGGCGTCGGCCCCGATGAGTTTGAGCTTGTCGAGGAGTAGCTCGTAGACACACGACTTGCAACAACATATAGCTC
>DBFCNY010000248.1:0-5785 GCA_048298285.1 Collinsella sp. | reverse complement strand
GAGTACAGCAGCGCGCCGGCGCCCAAGAACAGCTCGCCCTTAAACATCGCGTGGTTAAACGTGTGGTAGAGGGCGGCCATCAGGGCCAGGACGGCGATGCCGACCGAGTTGAGCGCCATGGCGGCCATGGAGGCGCCGACGCCGAGCAGAATGATGCCGATGTTCTCGACGGAGTGATAGGCCAGCAGGCGCTTGATGTCATGCTCCTGCAGGGCGAAGGCCACGCCGAGAACCGACGAGATCGCACCGAAGACCATGACCATAAGGCCCCACCAGACCTGAACGCCCGAGGCGGAGAGCAGGTCGAGACCAACCTTGAGGATGCCGAAGATACCGATCTTGATCATGCCGCCGGACATGAGGGCCGACACGTTGGACGGCGCCTCGGGATGAGCCTTGGGCAGCCAGCCGTGCAGCGGAATGATACCGGCCTTGGCGCCAAAGCCAAAGAAGGCAAGCACGAAGCACACGGATGCGACCGCGGGGCTAAACTGCGTGGCGCGAAAATCCGCAAAGGCAAACGAGCCACCGGCGAAGTTGGTCATGGTGAGGAAGCTCGCCATGATGAGCACAAAGCCCACGTGCGCGATCACAAAGTAGAGCCAACCGCCGTGGATGGAGTTCTCGTTCTCCTCGATCACGACCAGGAAGTACGAGGTCAGCGACATGAGCTCAAAGGCGACCAGGAACCAAAACACGTTGTCGGCGGTGATGACGAGCATCATGGACGCCACGAAGGTGTTAAAGAAGAAGCCGGCGCGGCCCTTTTTGCCCGGGTACTCATCAAAGTAGTTGAGACCGTAGATCGAACCGGCAAACGCGAGCACCGAGATGAGTGCCACGAACAGGCCGGACAGCTGATTGAGCAGCAGCTGGAAATGGGCAAACGGGAAGAACACGATGGTGTCGACCGACGTGACATCGCCCAGCACGGCCTGGATACCGGCCACAAACGAAAGCACCGCGGCGGCGGCGCCGATAAGGCAGCCGGCGGTCTTGGCGGCGTTATCGGCCTTGATCAGCAGAACCGAGGCGAGCGCACCGATGCACGAGACGGCAAGCGATGCGATAAACAGCGTCATGCTATCCATTGTTTACGCTCCCTTCTGCTTTCTCGGACAGGCCCTGGGCCACAGCGGTAGCGTCGACGGACGGACCGTTTTCGATCGAGCGCAGGCGCTTGGCCTCGTCGAGCTCGCGATCGGCCGCGCCGCCCATGACGGTCAGAGCCTTGGTGGGGCACGCCGCCACACAATGCGGGCCGTCCGGATCGAAGGCGCACAGGTCGCACTTGACAGCGCAGGTGTACTGGCCAGGAGCCCACGTAAGCAGGCTGCTCAGGGACTTAGGATACGAAGGCGTCGGGTCGCACATGCCTGCGACACCGGCGATAGACGTGCCATCGGGATGGATGGCACCGAAGGGGCACGCGATGGCGCACAGCCTGCACCCGATGCACTCCTGCTCCTTGACGTGGATGCGGTCGCCATCGTGCTCGATGGCATTCACCGGGCAAACCTCGGCGCAGGGGGCACCCTCGCAATGGTGGCAGGCAAGGGCGGCCGAAATACCGCCGGTCTTCACGAGCGCCAGGCGCGGCGTATCCTGAAGACCCTGCATCCGGTGGGCGTCGGCACAGGCGGACTGGCATGTCCCGCAGCCGATGCACCTCTCCGGGTTGATGTCGATGAAGCGGTTCATCCCCACTTCCTTTCAAAATAACGGGCCGGGGTCCCGAACGTACGGGACGCCCGGCCCAAAAAGCCAACGAGAACGGGACTACACGATTTGATTCACGTGCGTCTCGTCATCGAACTTGGCGGCGCCGGGCTCAACGTCCTGGGGAGCGGCGGCGTCCACCAGAGCCTGCTTGAGCTCGGTGTACTGACGCTCGACTTCGCCTTCGGCCCAGACCTGGTCGACAATGGCGTCGACCTGGCAGGCAGAGAACTTGTCCTCGGGCGTATGCGAGACCGGGTCGACCTTGTGAATGGTCAGCTCGTTGCACTTGCCGATCCACCACTGGTAGGTCATATAGACCGTGCCCTTGTTGATACGGTCGCTCACGTCGGCGCGGCTATATACCTGGCCGCGGCGGCTGTGGATCGAGACGATGTCGCCGTTCTTGATGCCGCGCGCCTGGGCGTCCGCGGGATTCATGCGGACAAAGCCGGGCTCGTCGGCGAGCAGCGCCAGCGTCTTGCAGTTGCCGGTCATCGAGCGGCAGCTGTAGTGGCCGACCTCGCGGACGGTGCACAGGATGAGCGGGTACTCATCATCGGGAAGCTCGGAGGGCGCCTCCCAGTCGTGCGCCATCAGGTTGGCGCGGCCGTCCTTGGTGGTGAACTTGCCACCAGCGAACATGTCGGGCGTACCGTGGTCGTTCACATCGGTGCTCTTGACCGGCCACTGGGCGTAACCGCCCTCGGGAGCCATCTTCTCGTAGGTCGCGCCCACAAAGTTGGGGCACAGGCTAATGCACTCGTTCCAGATCTGCTCGGTGTTGTCGTAGTGCATGGGATAGCCCATGCGCGTGGACAGGTCCGCGAAGATCTCCCAGTCGTGGCGGCACTCGCCCTTGGGCGGAACGGCCGCGTCAAAGTGCTGGAAGCTACGGTCGGATGCGGTAAAGACACCCTCGTGCTCGCCCCAGGAGGTGGCAGGCAGGATGACGTCGGCGAGCATGGTCGTCTGCGTCATAAAGATGTCCTGGCAAATGAACAGATCCAGCTCGGAGAGCGTCTTGCGCATACCGGCCGAATCGGGCTCGGTCTGCACCGGGTCCTCGCCGTAGTTGTAGAAGCAGTGCACCTTGCCCTCGTCGACCAGGTGGCCCAGGTCGGTGAGCTTGTAGCCCTCCTCGAGCGGGAGCTTTTCCTCGGGCACGCCCCAAGCCTTGGCAAACTTGGCACGCACAGCCGGGTCGGTGACCTTCTGGTAGCCAGGGTACAGGTTGGGCAGCATGCCCATATCGCAGGAGCCCTGGACGTTGTTCTGACCGCGCACGGGCGCGAGGCCGGAATTGGGTTTGCCGATCTGGCCGGCGACGCAGGCGATGGAGGCGATGGTGTGCACCGTCTTCAGGTTCTGCTTCTGCTGGCATACGCCCATGCCCCAGCCAATGATGGCAGAAGGCTTCGCCGTGGCGTACATCTCGGCAGCTTGGTGGATCAACGCGGGCTCGACACCCGTGATGTCCTGTACGGATTCGGGAGTGTAGTTCTTGATGGTCTCCCACCACTCGTCAAAGCCGTTCGTGTGCTCGGCGACGAATTCCTTGTCGTAGAGGCCATCGTTGACCAGACAGTTGGCAAAGGCGTTGAGGAACGCAACGTTGCAACCGTTCTTGATCGGAAGGTAGAGATCGGCGATACGCGCGGTTTCGATATGGCGCGGATCGGCGACGATGATCTTGCAACCCTTTTCTTTGGCTCGCACGATACGCCTTGCGACGATGGGGTGCGAATCGGCAGGGTTATAGCCGAAGAGGAAAATGCAGCCCGCATCCTCCATACCGGGGATGGAGCATGACATGCAACCTGAACCAACCGTGTCCATCAGACCGAGGACAGTAGGGCCGTGTCAAGTACGGGCGCAGTTGTCCACGCTGTGGGTGCCGATGCACGCACGCGTAAACTTCTGCATGACGTAGTTCGCCTCATTGCCGCCGCCTCGCGAAGAGCCGGTGGTCATGACAGCGTTAGGACCATATTCGTCAATTATGGCCTGCATCTTAGATGCGGTGAAATCCAGTGCCTCGTCCCAGCTTACGCGCTCAAGATCCGCGCCCTTGGTGCGGCGGATCATCGGGTGCAGTACGCGAGGAGTCAAGATCTTGGTGTCGTTGATGAAGTCGTAGCCGCTCATGCCCTTAAGGCACAGCTCGCTCTGGTTGGTGATGCCGTTGAGCGGTTCGGTACCCACGACCTGGCCGTTTTGGACCAAGAGGTTAAACTGGCAACCGGCGCCGCAGTACGGGCAGATCACTTTATGCTTCTCCATGACACCCTCCTTCCTTTCTCTGCTACCGAATACTCGGTACTTATTTGACAATCATTGGGCCTGTCGCCCGACGCTTACGCCTCGTTTTCGATGGTGGCGCGGGCACGCTCGGCAGTCAGCTCCGCCAAACGTTCCTCGTCTACCAGGGTGAGGCCCTTGGTCGGGCACGCCTCGGCACACGCCGGACCGCCGGGACGGTCCACGCACAGGTCGCACTTGAGCACGAAGCTCTTAGTCTGCGAACCCACGCGCACGTCACCCATCAAGACGGGGACCTGCGTGGTCGCCACGCTCACGGCACCAAAGGGGCATGCCATGACGCAGCTCTTGCAGCCGATGCAGTTGTCCTCGTTGACGCCGATGCGATGGTTCTTTGGATCAAAGAACAAGGCGCCCGTAGGACAGGCCTTCGCGCACGGGGCATCCTCGCAGTGATGGCAAGCCACCGGTGCGGAGATCTCGTACGTACGCGTCACGCGCAGGCGCGGCGCGGCGATGTTACCGGGGATGTCGTGCGCCTCGATACACGCCGCCATGCAGGTTTGACACCCGATGCAGCGCGAAGAATCGGCTACGACTCGCTTATTACCCATGTTGTTCACTCCCTCCTGAATCCCTTGCCGGAGAGACCCTGTCGACATTGACCCAAGCCGCCCGTGGCCTGGCATCGACGAATCGAATGCATGCGGCGAAACATGCACTCGGTAGAGTTTCTCCAACGATATACAGGTTAAATATACGCAGTTGCAGGTGGCAAACTTGAGCATAGGCCCTGCAATACGGGTGTATTGCAGGGGTTTTGGCAGGTTGGAATTATTCTCTAGAAGCTATAAAGGTGAGTGTATTACATGCGTACATCCAAGGGAGATTTCACGCTCGTTTCTGAAGGATGTAGTACGTTTGTAATATCGTTTACACTCAATTACTCTAGTGCAATAAAGTAGTGGTTGTAAGATTGGCTATTATTAGCCGATGTTGTATTTGACTATTCAAATTGCACGCTCATTAAGGGAGGCCAGTGATGTCATCGACTCAAAAACGAGCCATCCTGCAGGTGCGCATTCGCGAGGAAGACAAGCAGCATGCCGAACGTCTCTACGACGCCATGGGCACATCGCTCGCCGAGGCTGTCCGTCTATTTGTCGCGCAGAGTATTTTGATGCGCAAGCTCCCCTTTCAGCCGGTCGCCGTGCGCTCCAAGGACGGCACGGCCGCCTATGGACTGCTCAAAGCATATGGGGACCCCAATCGCCGCTCCGAGGAGCGCAATGCCTGGATTGAATACCTAGCCACAGAAAGCGACGAGTCGGTTTTGGGTCCCGAGGAAGTAGATATCCATGAGTAGCACCATCATCGACGAGACCGTCATCCTTCGCTACCTGCTTGACGACGACGAGGTCCTGTCACCGCGCGCTGCCAAGGTCATCGCCACGCGCACCGCACGTGTCTACCCCGAAATCATCACGCGCGTCGTGGTCACGCTGCGCGACGTCTATAAGGTTCCCCGCGTTGAAATTGCTGCGGCCATGAAAAGACTGCTCGATGACGTCATGGTCGACGAGCCCACCGTTGTCGCCCTTGCCGTCAAACTCTTCGGCAAGACCCATATGGACTTTACCGACTGCCTCCTCGCAGCCCGAACCGCCATCTACAACGATGATGTCGTGAGCTTTGGCAAGCCCATCATCCAAGGCATGATCGACTACCGCCGCCAGCGCCAAACCGCCGCCGACGCCCGCGACCGCGCCGCCGAAGCCCGCAGCCGAAGCACCGACTCCACCAT
>DBFCNY010000247.1:0-4135 GCA_048298285.1 Collinsella sp. | reverse complement strand
TTTAACATCAGAAAAATCGAGGGTGACGGACTCGCCGTCCTCGAGCTCGAGGGTCACCTCGGTCTCGGTCGCAGCGGCAATCTTGCCGGCGTACTTGCGACGGCCCTCGGTGGCGGTAGAGGTGAGCTCGCAGTTCTCGCCCACAAAGCGGGCAAAGTCACTCGGGCGGCGCAGCGGGCGCGCCATACCCGGGCTCGACACCTCGAGCGTATAGCTCGAAGAGATGGGGTCGAGCTCCTCAATCACATCGCCGACCCACTTGGTGTTGGCCGTGACGTCGTTGAGCGACAGGCTCTGACCCTCGGCACCCTCGATACGCACGCGCACGCAGGGGGCCTTGGTGGCACCCACGAGCTCGACGTCGACGATGTCGACATCGTGCTGGGGAGCGACGGCCTCGAGCGCGTCGATGATCGCCTGCTCGGTCTTGGTCTTGACCATTGCGGCACCTCCATCCATACAAAAAAGAAGCGGGGCCGAAACCCCACTTCTTTCAATTACAACTTCATTTGCAAGCAAACTATACCAATAGCTGCGGAAACGTGCAAGCACAGTACGAATCTGCAGGTCAGCGTGCGCACAGCTTCTCCACAAGAAATAGATAATTGGGCGAGAACCACCACATGGCACTCCCCTAAAAGCCCCAAAACGGGCCATGCGTCCCAGCCCGTCAGGCAAATCGGGCCCCATGGGCATTCCGTAACTGAGTGTATATCGGCCAGACTAGTGCTAAGGGACATTCTGTAGCAAGAAAAACGACCCCTCATATTGCCCGCACGCCCTTCCAGAACCTCTACGGCAAGGAGGCACCCATGAAACGCCTAGGCACCCTCTGCATGACTGCGCTCGCCATCGCAACGTGCTCGTTGGCCCTCTTGGGCTGCGGCAACGCGAATGGCAAAACCGACACATGCGAACCGAACCCTGGCAGCACAAAAGCCATCGAGAAAACGACGCCATCGGAGAGCTTCGACAAAATAGACGAAGATATCGTCGATCCCCAGAGTCTGGGCCCCGAACCCCAAGAACAGTTCCCCATCGACCTTGAGGCAGACGAGAACGTCCATGTTACCTGCGTGGGCAAGGACACGGATGGCTACGGCGACGCCGCGCTCGTCTTTACGGTGACCAACAACACCGGTGTCGACATGATGTTTGGCGATGTGGACTCCCATGCCTACGTCAACGGCGTGGTCCGCGATGTGCGCATGCGCCAGCCAGTCGCCGCTGGAGAGGAAACGCGCGCCATGCTCACCTTTGTGGGCACCTTCGACGACCCGGACTTTGATGTGAACAACAACCTCAACGACATCTACCTCAACATTTGGATGTTCGAAGAGGCAACGGGCAACGTTTACTTTAGGGACCTGGTACACATCCCATAGAAGACGGTGCGACTCACTGGCTAAGCAGGGCACATAACGAAAAACGAGGGACGACCCAACCGGATCGCCCCTCGTCTTTTGTGCGTCAGTTAAGCGCGCAGTGCTTACTTGACCACCAGGTTGACCAGCTTGCCGGGCACGCAGATGGCCTTGACGACTGTCTTGCCCTCGAGCCACTTGGTGACGGCGGCCTCGGCGGCAGCCTGCATATCCTCATTGGAGGCATCGCGGGCAACGTCGACGCGGCCGCGGACCTTGCCGAGCACCTGGACCACGATCTGCACCGTGTCCTCAACGGACTCGGCCAGGTCGAACTCGGGCCAGGCGGCGGTGTAGGCGTTGCCCTCGCAGCCGAGGGCCTCGTGCCACAGCTCGTCGGCCCAAAACGGGCAGATGGGCGCCAGGACGCTCACGATATCCTTAGCCACGCCATAGCACAGCGCCTTGTCGCGCACGGTACCCTCGGTGGCGTTGAGGTAGGCGCTCGCCGCGTTGACGAGCTCCATGACGGCCGAGATCGCGGTGTTGAACTGGCCGCGGTCAAAGTCCTCGGTGCACTTGGCGATGGTGCGGTGACGCTCGCGATAGAGCTTCATCGCAACCTCGTCGAGCGCGGACTTGTCGAAGGCCACGTTGGCGTCGCCGGACTGGACGAGCTGCCAAACGATACGCCAGGCGCGCTTGATGAAGCGGTTGGCGCCCTCAACGGCCTTGGGATCCCAGTCGAAGTCCTTCTCGGGCGGGGCGATAAACAGGATCGCCAAACGCATGGTGTCGGCGCCGTAGGGCTCGATGACCGAGCTCGGGGGCACGACATTGCCCTTGGACTTGGACATGGTGTCGCCGTTCTCGTCCTTGACCATGCCCTGGCACAGCAGGTTGGTGAAGGGCTCGTCCACGCTCAGCAGGCCCAGGTCGCGCAGTGCCTTGGTAAAGAAGCGGCTGTAGAGCAGGTGCAGAATAGCGTGCTCGATGCCGCCGATGTAGTTATCGACGGGCATCCAACGGTCGGCGGTCTCACGGGAGAAGGGCAGCTCGGTGTTGTGCGGATCGGTATAGCGCAGGTAATACCAGCTGGAGCAGGTGAAGGTGTCCATGGTATCGGTCTCGCGCTTGGCCGGGCGACCGCAGACCGGGCAGGTGGTCTCGTAGAACTCCTTGCACTCGGCGAGAGTCTCGCCGGCGCCCAGGTCCAGGTTCTCGGGCAGCGTCACCGGCAGCTGATCCTCGGGCACGGGCACGATACCGCAGTGCTCGCAGTGAATGGCCGGGATGGGGTTGCCCCAATAGCGCTGACGGGAAATGAGCCAGTCGCGCAGACGGAACTCGACCTTGCGACGACCGCAGCCCATGGCCTCGAGGTCGGCCACGATCGCAGCCTCGCCCTCGGAGTGCTTACCGCCGCGCATGCCGGTGTACTTGCCGGACTGGACGAGCGTGCCCTCGGCAGCGTGGGCGCAATCCCAGTCGACGGTCTCGGCATGGAAGGTATCGATGGTCTCGCCGCTGGCCTCGACGGCAGCGCGATCGTCATCGTCCAGGATGATCGGTACGATCGGCAGGTCGTACTTGCGGGCGAACTCAAAATCGCGCTGGTCGCCGCAGGGAACGGCCATGACGGCGCCGGTGCCGTAGTCGGCAACGACATAATCGGCAACCCACACGGGAACCTTCTCGCCGTTGACGGGGTTCACCACGTAGCGGCCCGTAAAGGCACCGTGCTTCTCGAGGGTGCCCTGGGCACGCTCGACAGCAGAGATATGCTTGGAGTCCTCGACGATCTTAGTGACGGCCTCCTCGTACTCCGTGCCCTCGACGAGCTCGTGAAGACGGGCGTACTCAGGAGCCAGGACAAAGAAGGACACACCAAAGAGCGTATCGGCACGCGTGGTGAAGACGGTGATCTTACCCTCGTCGCCCTCGATGGGCTCGCCATCCTGGTCGCAAAGGGTAAAGTCAACCTCGGCGCCCTCGGAGCGACCGATCCAGTTGGCCTGCATCTGCTTGACGCGCTCGGGCCAGCCGGGGAGCTTCTCCAGGTCGTCGAGCAGCTCCTGGGAGTACTCGGTAATCTTGAAGTACCACTGCTCAAGGTCGCGCTTCTCGGGCTCGGTGCCGCAGCGCCAGCACTTGCCCTCGGTGACCTGCTCGTTGGCCAGAACGGTCTTGCAGTTAGGGCACCAGTTGACCGGGTTCTTCTTGCGGTAGACCAGGCCCTTTTCCCACAGCTTCTCAAAGATCCACTGACCCCAGCGGTAGTAGTCAGGGCTGCAGGTCTTGACCATGCGATCCAGATCGTAGGAGAAGCCCATGCGCTTCATCGTGGCGAGCGCCTGGTCCATGTTCTTATACGTCCAGGCGGCAGCTTGCGTGTTGTGCTTGATGGCGGCGTTCTCGGCAGGCAGGCCAAAGGCGTCAAAGCCGATGGGGTGCAGCACGTCGTAGCCGCGCATGCGGGCCTGACGGGCCATGGCATCGCCGATGGTATAGTTGCGCGCGTGGCCCATGTGCAGGTCGCCCGACGGATACGGGAACATCTCGAGCACATACTTCTTGGGCTTGCTGTCGTCGGTGTCGACGGCAAAGAGGTTGGAGTCCTCCCAGGCCTTCATCCACTTGGACTCAATGGCCTGCGCGTCGTAGGCAGGGATCTCGTCCTTATGATCTGTGCAATCGCACATATCAGCTCCTTTAATCTTAGCTGGGGTCGGGCGGCTTAGCTTTATTCGCTACTGCGGACAGTCCTGCGC
>DBFCNY010000246.1:0-7666 GCA_048298285.1 Collinsella sp. | reverse complement strand
AAAACAGCCCAGAGGACATAGCCTCTGAGCTGCGAACATTTGGTGGGCGTTAGAAGATTTGAACTTCTGACCTCTTCCGTGTCAGGGAAGCGCTCTCCCCCTGAGCTAAACGCCCGATCAAGGGTGCGCAAGCGCGCAAGGGATAATATAACGGAGCCTGAACTCGGTGGCAAGAACATTTTTAAAAATCGCTTACATTGTGGAATTCGGGGGCTTTGTCGCATCCATTTCAAAAGAGCCTGCTGCCGCGATTTGGCTGTCGCATAATGCAAGGCCATTGCGGTATCGAGCTATGGAAAGACGCCTGCGGAATTGTCCTACCGATAAGCGGACAAGCCTCCAGCTGGTGACTTCGCCGTGGTAAGGTAAGCCGAATTGTTTCCAGGCTGTTTCGGGGGAGTGGAATGAGCAAAGAGTGTGTCGAGCAGGTCGAAGGCGCAGGGGCTTCGGTGCCGATGACCGATATATCGAACATTGATGTGCCCGAGGGCACCGACGAGCTCAGCCGCAACACCCGTCGCGCATGGCGCGACCGCCTGAACAGCGCTTCGACGCGCAAGATGATCACGGGCGTCTTGGCTACGCTGGTGGGCGGTTCGTTTTGGGGCTTCTCGGGCACCAGCGCGAGTTTTTTGTTCGATACCTACCATGTCGATACGCTGTGGCTTATGAGCGTGCGTCAGATTCTCGCCGGCCTGCTCTTTATGGCTGTGGTTGTCACGCGCGACCGCGCACGCCTGGTCAAGCTTTGGACGACGCCCGCTGATCGCAAGCAGCTGCTGCTCTTTACCGCTTTTGGCCTGCTGTTCAACCAGTTTTGCTATCTTTCGGCCGTGCGCCTGACTAATGCTGGAACCGCGACGGTGCTCCAGTGCCTGCAGCTCGTTATCATCATGGGCTACGCCTGCGTGACCGATCGCCGCATGCCGCGTACTCGCGAAGTCATCGGCATTGGCCTGGCTCTGGGTGGAACCTTTTTAATCGCCACCGGCGGCGACCCTACCAGCCTGAATATCTCGCCGCTTGGCCTGGCAGCAGGTCTTATGTGTGCGGTCAGCGCCGCGTGTATGGCGGTGATTCCCGCCAAGATCCTGCCCGAATACGGCAGCCCCATCGTCACGGGTTCGGCAATGCTCACGGCGGGCGTGGTCTCATGTGCCTTCGTGCAGCCCTGGGCGCATATGCCGGCGCTCGACGCTGCCGGCATCGAGGCGCTCGCGGTGTTCGTGGTTATCGGCTCGTTTTTTGCTTACATGCTCTATATGCAGGGCGTTAAGGACATCGGCTCGGTGCGCGCGAGCCTCATCGGAACTGTGGAGCCGGTTTCGGCGACCATCACCAGCGCCGTTATGCTGGGGACGGTGTTTTTGCCGACCGACCTTATCGGCTTTGTCATGATCATCGTGATGATGTTCCTCACGGTGTAGCTGGCGCCGCTGCCAAGACGGAAAAGGTGTTGTGCCGCATTTTCGCCAATTGATGTCCGTGTCTGGAGTTTAGCTGTCGATGCTCAAAATGCCATAAACTAGTAATGTTATGGACTTTTTCATTGCGACTCAATTGCGAGGATTTCTTTATGGCTGGTAATCACTTTAAGGGCAGCGATAGCGGCCGTCCTGCAGTTCCGCCGCGTCCGAACGGGGCTGGTAAGGCCGGCACGCCGGGGGGCGCTGGACAGGGCGGTTCCGGTAAGCGCGTGTCCCCGGGCGAGACAGCGATGTTTACCGCTCTGTACGAGCAGTCTCAAAAGGCAAAAAAGACCGGCCGTGCAAGAGGGAATGTCTTTGCGGGCGGTGCAACCTCCACGTCGCAGCCGAGCGGGGCTCCTTCGGTACCCGCGAACAACGCAGGTGCTGCCAACTCCGCGAATGCCGCCGGCAACGTTAATGCCGGCAAGGCCGCCAACAATACTCCCTCTGCCGGCGGCGCGGGGCTTACGGGTAACCTTGGCACGATTTACACCGGCGCCTCCGAGACTGGCACGTTCGCCCGCCTGGATGATAGCGGTGCCGAGTTTGCGGGCTCGGGTTCCAAGGAAGATTATTACGATTTTGGCTTGAACTACGGTAGCGACGCTTCGTCGAGTTCGACCTCTGACGGTCTGGTCCGTCATCGCCATCGCAAGGGTGAGCGCAAAAAGCGTCATACTGGCGCCATTGTTGCCGCTGTAGTCGCGGTGCTTCTCGTTGCGCTTGGCGCAAGCGGCTTTATGCTGCTTAACTCGGCAAAGACCGTAAAGAGCGAAGCGAAGGAGGCTGTCGAGATCGTCGGTGGCCTTAAGGACAAGGTCACGTCGGGCGATTTTTCGACGCTGCCTGACGACGCGAAGAAGATCGATGAGCTCTGCGACAGCATGAAGGCGGAGACTTCGAGCCCGCTGTGGACGGCGGCTTCGTTTATCCCGGTGTATGGCAGCGACATCAACGCAGCCCGCACCATGATTGATGCCCTGTCCGATGTCTCGAGCAACGCGTTGGTTCCCATGGCCGACAACCTTTCGCAGGCCACGCCCGGCAAGCTGTTCCAGGACGGCATGATTAACGTGTCCGCGCTGCAGGCGGTCGCCGATTCGCTTTCCAGCAGCTCGAAGGTGTTCAAGAGCGCCAACGAGAAGATCCAGGGCATTGGCGATACTCATATTTCCCAGGTGACCGAGCTGGTCGATAAGGCCAAGGACGGCTTTGCCACCCTCAACGGCGCGGTTGACGCGGCGGAGAAGGTCGCCCCCGTCCTTCCCCAGATGCTCGGCGCCAACGGCCAGACGCGCAACTACCTTGTGTACGCCATGAACAACGTCGAGATTCGTGCCTGCGGCGGCTTTGGCGGTTCGCAGGGCCTGATTTCGGTCACCGACGGCCAGATGTCGATTGGCGAGTTTGTTCCCCGCATTGGACTCAGCGAGGATGAGGCAGTCGAGAGCGTCGACGAAGAGGATGAGGCGCTGTTCGGCAACCACAGCAACCTGTACAACTCGGGCAATACCTATTCGCCTGATTGGCCCCGCAACTCGCAGCGTGTCGCTGCGCTGTGGAAGTCCCAGTATGGACAGGATGTTGATGGCGTCATCGGTATCGACCCGGTGTTCCTGCAGTATCTGCTGGGCCTGGTCGGTAATGTCTCGCTGCCCGACGGAACGGTTGTCGACGGCACCAACGCCGCAAAGGTCCTCATGCACGATGTGTACTGGAACTATCCGGTCGAGGAGTCGGACGGCATCTTTGCATCCGTCGCCAGCGCTGCCTTCGACAAGATTCTCGGTGGCATCGGTGACGTCGACGTTACAAAGCTTGTCGGTGCATTCGAGCGCGGTGCCGAAGAGGGCCGTCTGATTGCTTGGATGAGAAACGATGATGAGCAGAATGCCATAAAAGAGACGGGCATTGACGCTTCGCTGCCCGATCCGGATGATCCGAGTGCCGATCCCGTTGCCGGCGTTTACTTTAACAACCTGAGCTTCTCCAAGCTTGACTGGTATCTGAACGCCGACACGCAGATCGGCCAGGGCATCAAGAACGGCGACGGCACGTGCTCGTATCGCATCACCGTTACTCTGACGAACATCATGACGCAGGAGGAGGCAGGCAAGCTGCCCGACTACGTTGCGGCGAGCGCACCCGATGCCGCGCGTGACGACGAACGCCTGAATGTCTCGTTGTTTGCCCCGACGGGCGGCAACATCAGTGACCTTACGGTTGAGGGCACACAGTTTGGTCTTGGCGCCGCTACGTGGCATGGAATCCCCTTCTATTCGGGCACCGTTGACCTGCATGCTGGCGAGACGACGACGATCACGTATACGCTGACCACGTCGGCCGAGGCGGGGGACAAGCCGCTTACGCTGCGTCAGACTCCTACATGCCAGGCGGCTCGCGACAGCGCGTCGGCGTAGGGTTTTTCTGGTAGCGCAGATAATCGAGTACCATTTTGGGGCGGACAGGCAATCTGTTCGCCCCTATTTTGTAAGGAGAGCGCATGAAGTACTTTGGCACCGACGGCTTTCGCGGTGAGGCCAACGTTGGGCTGACGGTAGAGCACGCTTATAAGATTGGCCGTTTTGTGGGCTGGTATTACGGCGCCAACCGCGAGCGCAAGGCGCGCGTCATCGTGGGCAAGGACACGCGTCGCTCGAGTTATATGTTCGAGGCGGCGCTGGTGAGCGGCCTGGTCGCGAGCGGTGCGGACGCCTATATGCTGCACGTGATCCCCACGCCGGGCGTAGCGCACCAGATCGTGGAAGGCTGCTTCGATTGCGGCATCATGATCAGCGCGAGCCACAACCCGTTTTGCGATAACGGCATTAAGCTCGTCAACAGCGACGGCTTTAAGATGGACGAGGACGTACTGGAGCTCATCGAGGACTACATCGATGGCAAGAGCGAGGTGCCGCTGGCCACGGGCAACCACATCGGTGCCACGGTGGACTACATGCAGGGCCGCAACCGCTACATTGCTTCGCTCATCGCCAGCGCGAACTTTTCGCTGCAGGGCGTCAAGATCGGCATCGATTGCGCCAACGGCTCGGCATCCTCGGTGGCCAAGCCGGTGTTCGACGCACTGGGCGCCGATGTGCGCGTGATCAATGCCGCGCCCGACGGCTTTAACATCAATGTCGACTGCGGCTCTACGCATATTGAGCGCCTGCAGCGCCACGTGGTGGAGCAGGGCCTGGATGTGGGCTTTGCCTACGATGGCGATGCCGACCGCTGCCTGGCCGTGGACGAGCGCGGCCGCGTGGTCGACGGCGACCAGATCCTGTACGTGTGCGGTGTGTACCTGAACAAGCACGGGCGTCTCTCGGGCGGTACCGTGGTGCCGACGATCGCCAGCAACTTTGGCCTGATCAAGTCGTTGGAGCTTGCCGGCCTGAGTGCCGTGACCAGCGGCGTGGGCGACCGTCACGTGTATGCCAAGATGCGCGAGGGCGGCTACAGCCTGGGCGGCGAGCAGACGGGCCATACGATCTTTGGCGATATCGAGCGCACGGGCGACGGCATTATGACCTCCCTGCGCGTTATGGAAGTGATTCGCGCCGAGCGCGAGACGCTCTCGCAGCTCACGGCTCCGTGCAAGCTGCTGCCGCAGGCGCAGGTTGCCGTGCGCGTGGCCGACAAGGACGCCGCGCTCGAGAACATGGGCGTGCAGAATGCGATCGCCGAGGCCGAGGCCGCGCTGGCGGGCGAGGGCCGCGTGCTCGTGCGCAAGAGCGGAACCGAGTCGGTGATCCGCGTGCTGGCCGAGGCGCCCGACCAAGCATCCGCCGATGCCGCCATGAAGCGCATCGCCAACGCGCTCGAGGCTTTATAGCTACGCGGTTTTACCAAACCGCGTAGCTGCTCGACGCTGCAAACGGCCCCAAGCGGCAATCTGACGTTCAATTTCAAGGGCGCGACCAGAAGGTCAGCGCCCTTTCATTTCACGTCACCTTGCTCGCTTGGGGCCGTTTTCGCTGACGTTGCCAAGACATTAGCGTCAACGAACTAGTCATTGGGTACCTAGTTATTGGGTGAAAAAAGGGGACGCTGCGGATTGGTTCCGCGGCGTCCCCTTTGCGTTGGCGTGTCGCCTAAGCTTTACAGCTCGTAGAGCGTGGTGAACTTGTCCTGCAGGTAGCTGCAGTAGTAGCGGGCATCGAACGCCATGCCGCACGCGCCCTTGATGAGCTCCGGCGCGTCCTTGGCGCGGCCCCACTGCCAAATGTGCTCGCCCAGCCAGGCCCGGACGGGCGCCAGATCGCCGCTCTCGCAGGCACCGGTAAGGTCGATGCCGTCGCGGCACATGGCCGGCACGAACATGGCGTCGTAGGCGCTGCCCAGCGCATACGTGGGGAAGTAGCCAAACGAGCCGCCGCTCCAGTGCGTATCCTGTAGGCAGCCGTGCGTGTCGTCGGGAACGGGAATGCCCAGGTACTCATCCATAAAGCGATTCCAAAGCGCGGGGATGTCCTTGGCCGTGGCCTCGCCGGCAAACAGCATGCGCTCGATCTCGTAGCGCACCATAACGTGCAGCGGATAGGTGAGCTCGTCGGCCTCGGTGCGGATCAGCGAAGGCTGCGCGATGTTCACGGCGTGGTAGAGCGTGTCCTCGTCGACGTCGCCGTAGACCTCGGGTGCGTGGCGGCGCAGCACCTCGAGCAGCGGCCCCATAAAGGCACGGCTGCGGCCCACGGTGTTCTCAAAGAAGCGGCTCTGGCTCTCGTGGATGCCCATGGAGGTGCCGCCCTCCAGGCGGGTGCGCGCATAGGCGGGATTGACGCCCAGCTCGTACATGGTGTGCCCCGCCTCGTGGATGATGCTGTAGACGTTGGAGATGCAATCGTCCTCGTAGATGTGTGTCGCGATGCGCGCGTCACCCACGGCAAAGCCCTCGCTAAACGGGTGCTCGGTAAAGGCAAGCGTGGTGTCGTCCAGGTTCAGGCCGACGAGCTTCATCAGGTCGAAGCTCATGGCGCGCTGGGCGGCCTCGGGCACGCGGGCGTGCAAAAAGTCGGCATCGGGCTGCTGGCCGCGCTCGCCGATGGCGTGCACGAGCGGCACGACCGTGGCCTTGACCTCCTCGCAAAACGCGTCGAAGCTCTTGGCGGAAAGGCCGCGCTCGTACTGGTCGAGCCAAACGTCGTATGGGTCGCGCTTGGGGTCCATGAGTTCGGCCTGATGCTTAAGTTGGGCGACGATTCTATCCACATAGGGCTCAAAGCTCGCCCAGTCGTTGGCCGTCTTGGCCTTATGCCACACGGCGTCGGCCTCGCAGGTGAGCCTGGTCCAGGCCTCGGCCTCCTCGGTAGGAATAACGCTTGCCTCGCGCTGGTCGCGGCCGAGCACGCGAATCTCGTCGAGCAGCTGCGGGTCGTCTACGTGTCCGCCTGCAACCGTCTCGCGCGCTAACGAGCGTACGAGCTCAACGGACTTCTCGCTGGTCAGCAGCTTGTGATGCTCGCCGGCAAGCGTGCCCATGGCGTCGGCACGGGCGGCAGCGCCGTTGGCAGGAGCAATCGTCGCTCCATCGAACTCGGCAATCTTGAGCAGGTACTCGCGAGTCCACAGCTTGCCCTCGAGTTTGCGGAACTTTTTGACGGCCTTGTCGACTTTAGCGGCCTTGACGCCCTTGGCGGCCTTTGCCACGGCGGCCTTGGCCTTCTTATCGAGTTTCTTTCCCATACCGTATCCTTAATCTCGCAGGCCGAGCGCTGCAGGCGGGTGCGCGGCCAGTTTGCACAGCTACCTGCCTTGTACCCAGCGCGAACAAAACGGAACGCGGCGATGCGCTCGCGAAATGTGTTATCCTATAGCCCAATGCGTTGACGGAGAGGGTTTTGCCCGCCGCGTCGCCGGCAAGAGAGGGAAGGTCATGGGCTGCAAGCCTTCCTGCGGTGGCAAGGGCCAAGCGTTCACTCCCGAGCAGCGACCTCAACGGGCGCGCGGCCAGCGGCGGCGATGTCCCAGTAGGGAAGCCGTGAGCCTCGCGACAAGGGGCAAAGAGTGGGCGCGGCGGGCCAGACATCCGCCGGGTCAAACAAGGTGGTACCGCGGAATTCAACCGTCCTTGGGCAATGCACATGCCCGAGGGCGGTTTTTTTGTTACCGAACCGGGCCGCGTTTTCGCAACGTCAGACGGCGGCAGCCGCCTCGGCAAGCGGGGAGCGCGAGAGACGAAAGGGAAGACATGAGTC
>DBFCNY010000245.1:0-11914 GCA_048298285.1 Collinsella sp. | reverse complement strand
GGTCTCGATTACCTTTCGCTCGATCGCGCAGGCGCCACGCTCTCCACGGGTGAGCGCCAGCGCGTGCAACTCGCCCGCGTGGTGCGCAACCGATCGACGGGCGTGCTCTATGTGCTGGACGAGCCCTCGATTGGCTTGCATCCTGCTAATGTCGACGGCCTGGTAGGCGTGATGCGCGATCTGGTGGATGACGGCAACACCGTGGTTGTTGTCGACCACGATACGCGCGTACTAGCGGAAGCCGACTATCTGGTCGAGATGGGCCCCGTTGCCGGAGCAGGCGGCGGTAATGTGATTGCCGCGGGCACGGTAGACGAGGTCGAACAATCGCAGGGCAGCCGCATCGCGCCGTTTTTGAGATCGGACTCCAAGCGCTTGCGCCCGCAGGTGACTGACGAGGAAATGTTCGACCAGGGTCACATCCGCATGGCAACCGATGCCATCCATACCGTCAAGCCGCTCGAAGTCGATATCCCGCGCGGTCGCTTGGTTGCGGTGACGGGCGTTTCGGGCTCGGGTAAGACGACGTTGGTGCTCGAGACGCTCATTCCGGCACTCAAGGCGCAGGCAGCCGGCGAGCGCCTGCCGGGGCACGTGCGTTGGGTCGATGCCGAAGGCATTGCCCGCGCAAACCTGATTGACGCTACGCCTATCGGCGCCAACGTGCGCTCGACGGTGGCGACTTATGCCGACATCCATGATGAGCTGCGCCGCGCCTTCGCCCGCACGCCAGAGGCCAAGGCAGCCGGCTACAAGGCAGGTGCCTTTAGCTACAACACTGGCACTCTGCGCTGCCCTACGTGCGATGGCACGGGCTCGATATCGCTCGACGTGCAGTTTCTGCCCGACGTCGAGATCGTCTGCCCGGCATGTCGCGGCTCACGTTATGCAGACGCGGCTTCGCATATCCATCGCGAGGGCAAGGACGGGAGTCTGCTTACGTTGCCGCAGCTCATGGACATGAGTGTGGACGAGGCCCTCGACGCCACGGTGGGACTCAAGAAGGTTCAGGCGCGCTTGCAGACCTTGCACGACCTGGGCTTGGGTTATCTCACGCTCGGTGAGCCCACGCCGGCGCTTTCGGGCGGCGAAGCGCAGCGTCTTAAGCTTGCGAGCGAGATGGGACGCGTGCAGGACGATGCCGTATTCGTGTTCGACGAGCCTACGATCGGCCTACATCCGCTCGATGTTCAGGTGTTGCTGAGTGTGTTCGACGGCCTTGTTGCCAAAGGCGCTACGGTTATCGTGATCGAACACGATCTCGACCTTATCCGTAACGCCGATTACGTGATCGACATGGGCCCGGGCGGTGGCGACGCCGGCGGGCAAATCGTCTGCGCCGGCACGCCGGGCGACATCGCGGCCTGCTCCAAGAGCATCACTGGCCGTTACCTATAACTGAATGTGACAAAGGGACAGTTCCTTTGTCACATTCCCGGAAAGCCTGTTTGGCGCAGAGCCTCGTAGAGGACGATGGCGGCGCTGTTGGAGAGGTTGAGTGCGCTGATGCGGTAGTCGTCCGGGTCGACGAAGTTGCCGCAGATATCCTGCTGAAGGATGGCTTCGTGGCTGTCCTCGGTATGTCCGAGCGATTCCTCGTGGGCTTCCCAGGCCTCGGCGTTGTCAAGCGAATCGCAATCTCGCAGCATTGGGATGCGCTCGCAGCGCTCGGGCGCCGCGGCAAGCAGCGGCTCGGGAATGCCCGAGCTCTCGCTGCCAAAGACCAAGTAGTCGCCATCGCGGTAGGTACTCTGCGCATAGGTGCGGCGTGCCTTTTTGGTCAGCAGATGCAGGCGTTCGTCGGCGGGGGAGAGGCCGTTGCGCGCAAGGAAATCCTCCCAGCCGGCATAGGTCGTCACGTCCAAATTTTGCCAGTAGCCCAGGCCGGCGCGACGCACCGTCTTGTCGTCGAGCGAAAACCCCAGCGGCTCCACCAGATGCAGGCGGGCGCCGGTAACCACGCAGGTGCGGCCGATATTGCCCGTATTGGCCGGAATCTCGGGCGCATACAGCACAATGTTGAACATGAATCTCCTTGGCTCAGAACGAAAAACCACCACGAAGGGAACAGGCACCTTCGTGGTGGTTTGGCGGTTACGTAGCGGAAAAATGCCCGCTTAGATAAACCTAGGCGCGGTGCCAGTCAGTCAGGCAGGCATCGAGGGAGGCGATGAGCGCATCCTTGTCCATGTGACGGCCGATGATGCACAGGCTCGTCATGCGGTCGCCCGTCTCGTCGTCCCAAATCTGCATGATCTCGGGGTTCTCGTCGATGATCTTCTGCTTCTCGCCCTCGGGCGCGGAGTCAACGAACAAGCCGTTCTCCATCAGGCGCATCTGGTGGCCGGCCTGCTCAAACATGTAGCACATGTCCGGATTGCTGGCCTGCCACAGCGGGCCCTTGACGCGGATGACCTCGTCGGGCCACTCCTGCTCAACAAAATCGGTGAACTTCTGCAGGTCAAACGGCTTGCGGCGCGAGTACACAAAGGTCTCGATGTCGTACTCGAGCACCTCGGGGTCGTCATGCTCCTCGGGGTGCTCCATGGCCTCGATCCAGGCGGCGGAGTTGTAGGCGCGCATAAAGTCGAAGCGGTCGGTATCGAGCAGTTCCTCCATGGGGACCTCGCCGTTTTGGGCCTCGACGATCACGGCGTCCTTCTGCAGGCTGCGCACGATGGCCTTGAGCTCGGCGATCTGCTCAGGCGTCACGGTATCGGTCTTGTTGAGGATCAGCGTGGAGCAGAACTCGATCTGCTGGATGAGCAGGCTTTCGATGTCGTCCTCGTCGATATCCTCGGCCAGCAGGTCGCGACCGCCGTTGAACTCGTCGTACATGCGGGCGCAGTCGACCACAGCCACGATGTTGTCGAGCGCAAGCTTGGGCTCGCCGCCCACCTTGGCCTCGTCGCAGAAGCTCGAGATGGTGTAGGCGATGGGGATGGGCTCGCAAATGCCCGAGGCCTCGATGATGATGTAATCGAAGTCGCCCGAATCGGCAATGCCCTGCAGCTGGTTGGCCAGGTCGTCCGAAAGCGTGCAGCAGATGCAGCCGTTGGTGAGCGGGATGAGGTCGTCGGTCTCGGAAAGGCCGCCGTCGGCGATAAGGTTGGCGTCGACGTTGATCTCGCCGATATCGTTGACGATCACGGCGGCGCGGATGCCGCCGTCGTTAGCGAGGATGTGGTTGAGCAGCGTGGTCTTGCCGGCACCGAGGTATCCGGTAAGCATGATGATCTTCACGGGTTTGTTGGGCATGTGCCCTCCTTTGTTAGACATGGCTTACAGTTGAATCTTATGCCAAACGCCTGCTCTTATACCCACGCGCCGGCAAATAACACAGGCTACTCCCAGGCTCCCCATACATCGGGGCAATAACCGACGGTGGCCTTTTTGCCGTTACGCACGATGGGCTCGGCTAGAACCTGCTGGTTCTCGAGCAGCTTGTCGAAGCGCTGGCTGGGGGTAAGGTGCTGGATGAGCGCGAGCGTCTCCTCGTCCTTGGCTTTGGGGTTGAGCAGCTTGTCGATGCCGCCGACCGCCTGCATCACGCTCGTGAGCTCGCCCTTGCTCATCTCCTTTTCCTTAAGGTCAATAAACTGCACCTTAATGCGGCGTTCTTTGAAGAAACGCTGCGCCTTCTTGGTGTCGAAGGACTTCTTGGTGCCAAAAATCTGCACGTTCATGTATTTGTTCCGCCGTTCTACCTGATGAAGTTGGTCGTTGCGCGATCTGCCTCGGGTGCGTTGATACCGGCGGCCTGTCCCGCCTCGATACAGCGCAGGAGCCAGGCCATGTTTTTGCCGATGTTTCGCATGGTGGCAAGGCCCTCGGCATCCCCATCGGCGTCGCCGGGCACGCGGCCAAACACGTTGTGCCAGTAGGTGGAGGCAACTACGGGCATTTGCTTAATGGTGAAGTACTTGTTGAGCACATCGAAGGTGGTCGAGGTGCCGCCGCGACGGGCGACGGCGACCGCGGCGCCGGGTTTGTGCTCAAAGGCATGCCCGCCTGCATAGAAGGCGCGATCGAGGGCCGAAAGGATGCGTCCGCTGGGGTGCGCATAGTAGACGGGTGAGCCAAAGACAAAACCATCTGCCTGCTCGGCGGCAGCGATGAGCTCGTTCACCACGTCGTCGTCAAAGGTGCAGCGACCGCCAAGCTTGCCGCACAGGCCACAACCGATGCAATCGCGAATGGGCTTGGCGCCCAGCTGAAACACCTCGGTATCAATGCCTTCTGCATTAAGTTGCTCGGCGACCTCGGCGAGTGCGCGGGCGGTGTTGCCGTTTGCCTTGGGACTGCCATTGACCAAAAGAACCTTCATCACAAACTCCCTCTGCTTTTGGTGACTTCTGCAGAGGATTATCGCACGATGGGGGAGGCGGTGCGGGCGCGGTGCTAATCCAGTTTGGTACCTGGCACCTGCACGGCTTTCCCGAGCAACGCTTTAAGCTCGTTCAAAATGGAAACAGGCTGACGGTCGACGCCGTCCAGATGGAGCGTGGCCACGCGAATGGGCGGCTGATATTCAAGCGAGCCGATGAGCACGGGAGAGCCCAGGAACCGTTCGATGTCGCTTGCGATCTCATCGATTGCCTCGGGGCCGAGCTCATCGAAGAGTGCCACGAATGTCGGCCCCGTCGAGCGGAACAGGCGGCCCTTGCCGCGCGAACAATCCATGAGGCAGGCGGCGCTTTCGGCGAGCACGCGGTCGCCTGCATCGAATCCAAAGCGGGCATTGACCTCGGCGATATCGTCGACCTTAATGGCAATAAAGCCTGCCTCGTGCGGCACGCGGCGCATCTCTCCAATAGCGTTGACCAGCGCGTGGACATCGCCCAGGCCCGTTACCGAGTCGGTCGTATCCGCTAGGCTTCGGTTGACGATAATGCCCACATACATGCTGGGCTCGGTATCGGTGCCGTCCAAGCGGTGGCCCGTGCAGTCGCAAAGCGCGGTTTTTCCGGTGGCATCCATTACGCGATACTGCATGTAGTGGAAGTGCCACGTGCCGTTTATCACCATGTCGAGCTCGGCGCGTACGTTGTCGCGGTCCTCGGGATGAACGCGGGCGAGCCACATGTCGAGTGAGTTAAAAGGGTGCTGGGAAGGCAGGTCGAAATCGCGCACGGCGTTAACCGACCATTGCGATTCTCCAGTATCGAGGTTAAGGATGAACGGATAGCGCGTCTCGGAGCTCATGGAGATCGCTTGGAACACCCGGTCGTTGCAGGGAAGCTGATCGACGATTGGGCGTTGCGGCGCGTCATTGTTTTCCGGTTGCTGTACACGATGCATAAGCTTATAGCGATACATCTTGCGATCGGCGTCCATCGTCATCTGGCGACGCGTGTCGCCGGCAAGTGGATCGACGCGCGAGCAGCCAAAGCTAAAGCTGGCGATCATGGGCGCCTTGCCATCTGAGCTCGCCTCGATCAGCCCGGCACGTACCTGCTCCAAGCGCTGCTCGAGTTCAGTCTCGTTTGCGGAGAGCGAGATAAGCACAAACTCGTCTCCACCGATACGGAACAGCATCTCATCGTGCTCCATGGTTTCGGAGAGCGTGCGACAGATGCTCAGAATATAGCGATTGCCTTCGGCGTGGCCAAACCTATCATTGCAATGCTTGAGATGGTCGATGTCAATATAGGCGCAGGTGAAGGGGTCGCCTTTGCGCCAGAGCTGCTCGACGTGACGGTCGAGTCCGCCACGGTTGTCCAAGTTGGTGAGCGGATCGATATAGGCGTTGCACTCAAGCAGCTGGCGCTCTTGTTGCAGGATGGCATGCGTCTTTTGCAGTTGCTCACCAACGGCGCGTAGCCCAGCAGGCAGCGCGGCAACATCGAGTTCAGCGGTCGAGACGCCGTTCGCAAGTCGCTGAAGATAGGCAATAATCGATTGCTCGCCCAGGCGATATGACTCGTTCATGATGGATAACCTCCTTGGGCGGAACAACGGTTTGTATCATATTCCCAATTCGGTTTGAATTGGGGATATAAGTTAGCCAATGGGGACAAATGCCCCCTTCGGCGGTGGCGTTTTGCGCGCGAGCGTATCAGTTGCTATTGCCACCATCGAGCAATGCCTCAAAATCCTCTGCCGGCATGGGGCGGTAGTAGAGGAAGCCCTGAGCGTGGCGGGCTCCCATTTGTCGTAGCATGTTCGCCTGCTCATTTGTCTCGACGCCTTCGACCACGACGGGCAGATGGAGCGACTGCGCCATCTCGAGCATTGATGACACAATCTGCGTGCTGCGGCCATGATCACCGTCGACGGGCACAAACGTGCGGTCGAGCTTGATGACGTCGACGTTGACGTTCTTGAGCATCGCGAGCGTGGACTGGCCGGTGCCAAAATCGTCCATGTAGGTCGAGAAGCCGCGGGTGTGCAGGTCGGCTGTCAGCTTGTCCACGGCCTCGGGGTCTCCCGTATAAGCCGTCTCGGTGATCTCGATGCGCATGAGCTCGGGCGGTAGCTTGTATTGGGTGGCAAGCGCCCCCATATGTTCGGCAACGTCGCAGGCAAGGATATCCACGCGCGACACATTAAGCGAGACCGGAACCACACGAAGACCGCGATCGATGCGCTCGCGCAGCCACGAGGCGACACCCTGCCAAATGTACTTGTCGAGTGTCACCACAAAGCCGCTTTCCTCGAGTGTGGGGATAAACGTTACGGGCGAAATGAGAGAGCCGTCCTTGTCAATCCAGCGGGTGAGTGCTTCGGCGCCAATAACCTCGCCGGTTTCCATATCGACCTGGGGCTGAAGGTAGTACGTGATGCGGCCGTTTGAGAGCGCGTATTGGAACTCGGTCAGCGTGCGGTGGAACGCAATCTCGTGCTCATATTCCTCGGGGCGGAAAATGGCAATGCGCTCCTTGAAATCGTTTTTGGCGCGTCGATTGGTAAACATTGCCTTCGCCTGCGCATCGATGGTGATTTCCTCATTGGAGTCGATGGGGTAAACGCCCATGGACGGCCAGAAACCTACGCCGTCATCATGCCTGGCTACTGCCTCACGAACGCGGTTGTAGATTTGATGGACGGTGATGTGCTTAAAGGGGATGAGTACGCAAAAGTCATCTTGGCCCCAGTACCCTGCGACGCCCATATCGGCATTCTCGATGTCCTTGAGGACCGTGCCCACATCTGCGAGTACGCGGTCGCCCTCGGCCTGGCCGTGCCATTCATTAAACAGGCGCATGTGGCCCATGTCGACCGTGGCGATGCACCAGGCGTCGTCGCGCCTTGCCTCGAGAAATGCGTTGGCGCGCCGCATAAACTCGCTGGGTCGATAGAGGCCCGTGAGCGTGTCGATGCGTTCGGCGATGGCGCTTTTGCGCTCCGCCTCGGGTATGGGGAGACTATCGTTGGGAACAAGCCCGCCGGCCGTGCGAAGGCGACGCTCGAGTTCGCCTAAAACGGCGGTCGCTTGATGGGTTAAGTGCTCGTAAAAGGCCGGGACGACAAGACAGACGGGAGTAATGGTGTCGCCTGCGATTCGAACAGGAGCGAAAACGGCCTCTTTAAGGTGGCGGGTCAGTTGCTCGAATGCCTCGTGGTCTAAATCGTTGCTGAGCACGACGAATTGGACGCTACGTGAACGATAGACCCTGCTCCTGCCGCGGGTGATCGACAGCATGCGGCCTGCGTATTCGGCAAGCATGTTGTCGACAGCCTCGGCCCCGTAGAGCTCGTTGAGCTTTGTCGTGCCACGAACGCGCACCGCTATAAGCCCTGTCTCGCAACGATCGCGGCGGCAGGCGTCGATGGCGTTGGCCAGCATGCGCTGCGTTCCGAGGCCTGTGGCGGCGTCGACGGTTTCGGCAAGCGAGTGGTTGACGAGCTCGCCGACATAGAACGAGGGGATATTTTCGTCGCCATCGATACGAAACCCGCGAGCACGGCAGAGGACGTAGCCGCCGGCGGCATTGCGTACGCGGTACTGCATAACTCGACGGTGTTTGGAGCCGTTATAGATTTGGTCGATGTCGGTGAGGTAGGCCTCAAGGTCATCGGGATGGACGCGCGTTTTCCAGTAATCGCGGCAGTTGTCTACATGCTCCGAAGGAAGACCGAGATCGCGCAAGGCACCTTGTGACCAAAGGGTGCGATGTTTGTCCAAGTTCTCGATAAAGAAATAACGGCCCTCGTTGAGCATCGAAAAGGCGTCAAAAATACGATCGCTTATTTCGAAGTCGTCGGCGTGGACTTGCGTGATATTGCGTCGATCGAGGTGCATGGCATGACGTAGCTTGTAGTCGTACATGCGATGGTCGGCATCGAGCGTCATGCGATTGGAAGCTTCGCCCAGGGCGGGGTCGGCATGTGACACTCCGTAGCTAAACGAGTGGGGCATCTCGGAATCGTTGTTTTTGAGCAGAACCGTTCGGCAGTGTTTCAGACGTTCGGCGAGGTCGTCCTCGGTTGCAATCGTAGAGAGGATGGCAAACTCGTCGCCGCCTATGCGAAACGCCGCTTCGCCCACCTTCATATACAGCTTAAGATAGAGACTTACCTGCAAGATATAGCGGTTGCCCTCGTCATGCCCAAAGACGTCGTTGCAGTGCTTGAGATTGTCGATATCGATGAACGCCATGGTAACGGGGGCGTCCTGCTCCCAGAGCTCCTCGAGGGAACGGGCAAAGCCGCCACGGTTGCCAAGCCCGGTAAGCTGGTCGGTAAAGGCAGTCCTGATCAGATCCTCCTGCCGTTCGAGAAGGTCGCGGACGGTCTTTTCGAGCGTTTCGGTGTAATTGCTGACAGTATCCATGTTCTAAGCGACTTTCTGAGGTCGGGGCGGATTGCGTCGGGCGAGCTCGTTGTGTACACGCGTCGTTGCTCAGCGCTTTGCATGTATCCAGGCCCCCGCCTTGCCGCGTTGTTGAGTTAATTTGCCGGCTAATGTTCGCTGTTGATAACAGCTGAGTAGTGTAAACAATAGTGCACAATTATATATGGGTGCACATGCTGTGGGCGGCTATTATTCGACAAGCGGTAGCGCGACGATGCGATGTTCGATAAAAATGCGACTGGGACGATATATGTTGACGGGTATACTTGTCCCGTTTCAAAACGCAGGAACGGAGATGGTCGCATGGCACAGTCAAATATGACGCGCACGGTGGGGCTGGCGCTCGAGGGAGGCGGCTACCGCGGTATGTATACGGCGGGCGTGCTCGACGTTTGGATGGAGCACGGTTTGACCTGCGACCATATGGTGGGCGTCTCGGCGGGCGCGGCATTTGGCTACAACTTTAAATCGCGCCAGATCGGCCGCGCCATTCGCTATAACAAGGCCTATTGCGCCGACAAGCGCTATGCGAGCGTGACCAGCTGGCTGCGAACCGGCGATATGTTCAATGCCGACTTTGCCTATCACGAGGTGCCTATCGAGCGCGATCCCATCGACCTGGAAGCATATCGCGCCTGCCCCATGCGATTTACGTGCGTGTGTACCGATATCGAGACGGGCAAGGCCGTCTATCACGACCTGCCCTATGGCGATGAGCGCGATATCGAGTGGATCCGGGCGTCGTCGGCAATTCCCGTGGCGACGCGTCCTGTCGCCATTGAGGGCCGCAAGTACCTGGATGGCGGCGTGGCCGATTCCATTCCCAGCGCTTGGCTGTTTGCGCAGGGGTATGACCGCAATATCGTAGTACTCACGCAGCCGGCGGGCTTTGTGAAGCAACCCAACAGCGTGATGCCCGTGCTGCGGCGCGTGTTCCGTCACTACCCGGAGTTTGTCGCAGCGCTTGAGCAACGGCATGAGGTCTACAATGCCACGCTCGATGACCTGGCACGTCGAGAGGCTGCCGGGGAAATCTTTGTGGTGCGGCCGAGCGAATCGGTGAAGGTGCCGTCGCTGTGCCGCGAACCGGATGAGCTCGAGCGCATCTACCAGGTCGGCCGCCACGATGCAGAGGCGACTTTGCCGGCGTTGGAAGCGTATCTGGCAGGGTAGAGGCTGCTGCCGCCATCTCGGCGGAAAGCGCATCCCGGAATGGAGGCTCAAACTGGGATGCGCTTTCCATTGCTGAAGATATGAGGCTGCGAATCAGCTGCTCGGCCTAGACTTACGCCTGCTGCCAGGTGTCGACGAGCTCCTTGGCCGCGGCGTAGGGGTCATCGGCGCTGCAGACGGCGCTCACCACGAAAAAGCCGTCGACGCCGGTGGCCTTGAGCTGTGGCAGGTCGGCCGTCTTGACGCCGCCGCCCACCACGATGGGCACGTGGCTTGCCGCGTGGAGGGCGGCCAGGTCCTCAAAGCTCTTGGTGATGATAGAGCCGTCGGCCGCGCGTCCGCAGTCGCGCTTGGTCTCGGTCTCGTGGAGTGGGCCGATGCCCAGGTAGTCGACTAGGCTCATGTCGGCGGTCTTGACGTACTCGAGCATCTCCTCGCAACGGGCGGAAAGGCCCACGATGGCGTCGGGCCCCAGCAGCTTGCGACAGACCTCGACGGGAATGTCGCTCTGACCCACGTGCACGCCGTCGACAGCAATGCCCTGCTCGCGCGCGGCGAGTACGCAGTCCAGGCGGTCGTCAATCAGCAAAGCGACCTGACCGGTCTTGCCGGCCTGTGCGATTGCCTGCGCGGCGTCGCCGGTCAGCGCAATGATCTCGCGGGCGCTTGCCACCTTGGAGCGCACCTGGATGCAGGTAAAGCCGGCGTCGAGTGCCTGGGCCACCACATCGCCCACGGGGCGCCCCAGCGTGTTTTCGGGGCCGAGCACCAGATAGGCCGAGATATCAAGGTTGTCGCGGATACTCATCGTGTTTCCTCCTGCTTTTTGATCTGAGCTTCCATGCGCTCGAGCTTGCCGGTCATGGTGTCGGTAAATCCGGGTCGAATATCGGCTTTGAGCACGACTTCGGTGCGGATGCCCTTGCTCGCCAACACAAAGGTTGCGTCGCGCACGACCTGCATGACCTCGTCCCAGTCGCCCTCGATCTCGGTGAACATCGAGGTGGTGCGGTTGGGAAGGCCGCTCTCGCGAATGACGCGCACGACCTCGGCGACCTCGGCGGACAGCTCATCGCCGGTGCCGCACGGGGCGATGGCCACGGCGACGAGCGTATTCATGCCGGCATTGGTTGCGGGCTCGGACATGGCCTATGCCTCCTCGAGGTCGAGCTGGTTGTTGGCGATGTCCTGGGCGGTTGCGCGGTAGAGCTCGTCGATAAAGGCGACCTTAAAGCTTGCCGGGGCGTCGGCGACAGCGGCGGCACGCGAGCCGGCAACGTTGTAGACGGCGGTGCCGCAGACGGCGGCCGTAAACGGGTCGGCAGCGCAGGCGTACACAGCCAGCACGCCGCCTTGCGAGCAGCCGCAACCGGTGATCTTGGACATGAGCGGGCTGCCGCCGTGGGACTTGGCCACGGTCATGCCGTCGGTGATCAGGTCGACTTCGCCCGAGACCACAACGGCGCCGCCGGTGTAGCGGGCGAGCGCCACGGCGGCATCGCGGGCGGCGTCTACCGTGTCGGTGGTATCGACACCGCGCACGCGGCTCAGATCGGCCGCCTCGCCCTCAAGACCCCACAGGCCGGCGAGCGCGATGATCTCGGAGGCGTTGCCGCGCACGATGGCGGGCTTGTACTGCTTAAGCTCGTTTACCAACTGGGTGCGCAGACTGCCGATGCCCAGGCCCACCGGATCGAGCACCCAGGGCTTGCCGGCGTCGTGTGCCGCCTTGGCCGCGCGGGGAATCGTCTGCTCGTAGATGGGGAAGAGCGTGCCCATATTGAGATAGATGGCGCCGCCGCCGGCAACGAGCGCCTCGCCCTCGTCGGGAAGATAGACCATGGCGGCCGATCCACCCACAGCGAGCTGCGCGTTGGCGACAAAGTCGATCGTCACCGTGTTGGTGATGGAGCCGGCCATCGGATTGGTGGTGCGAATCTCCTC
>DBFCNY010000244.1:0-7678 GCA_048298285.1 Collinsella sp. | reverse complement strand
AGTATATGTCCAATTCGGCTGCATACGTCACTTCGGCACAGCAAGCGCCATCGAATCACAAGGAGTCGATGGCGCCCATAAACTGAATCGTCTATTTATTGAGCATCAAGTTGAGCCTGACGCTCCCGGTCACGCCTGAGCAACGGCGCCAAAAACTTGCCCGTATAACTCTGCGGACAGTCCGCAACCTGCTCCGGTGTGCCCGAAACCACGACGGTTCCGCCGCCGTTACCGCCTTCGGGACCCATATCGATCAGGCGGTCGGCAACCTTGATGACATCAAGGTTGTGCTCAATCACCAGCACTGTGTTGCCCGCATCGACCAAGCGCTGCAGCACATCGAGCAGCTGGCGGACGTCCTCAAAATGAAGGCCGGTCGTCGGCTCGTCCAAAATATAGAACGTCTTGCCCGTCTGGCGTCGATGAAGCTCCTTGGCGAGCTTCACACGCTGTGCCTCGCCGCCCGAAAGCGTCGTGGCGGGCTGGCCCAGGCTCACGTAGCCCAAGCCTACATCGTACAGCGTCTGGAGCTTGCGCTTAATCTGCGGGATATTCCCAAAGAAGGCCAGCGCCTCGGTGACGCTCATGTCGAGCACGTCCGAGATGGTCTTGCCACGGTAGGTGACCTCGAGTGTCTCGCGGTTGTAGCGTTTACCGCCGCAAACTTCGCAAGGAACGTAGATATCGGGAAGGAAGTGCATCTCGATCTTGATCTGTCCGTCGCCCTTGCACGCCTCACAGCGCCCGCCACTCACATTAAAGGAGAAACGACCCGGCGAGTAGCCGCGCGCCTTCGACTCCGGCGTACTCGCAAACAGCACGCGAAGATCATCCCACAGGCCGATATAGGTAGCAGGGTTGGAGCGCGGCGTGCGGCCAATCGGCGACTGGTCGATATCGATAACCTTATCGATACACTCGATGCCCTCGATTTTCTTATACGGACCCACAGGGCGCGTCGAGCGGTGAATGGCATTCGTAAGGGCAGGCGCAATGGTGTCGGTAACCAGGGAGCTCTTGCCCGATCCCGACACGCCGGTAACAACCGTAAGCGTACCAAACTCGATTTTGGCAGTAACGTTTTTGAGGTTGTTGGCTCGAGCGCCCGTAATTTTAAGGCAGCCGCGACCGGGCTTGCGCCGTTCATCAGGCACCCGGATCATTCGTTTACCGGTCAGATAAGCGCCCGTCATCGACTCGGGACACGCCATGATATCGGCAGGCGTTCCCGCCGCGACTACGTGTCCGCCGTTGACGCCGGCGCCGGGCCCCATGTCGATCACGTAATCGGCGGCACGGATTGTATCCTCGTCGTGTTCGACGACGATAACGGTATTGCCGATATCGCGCAGGCGCTCGAGCGTCTTGATCAAGCGCTCGTTGTCACGCTGATGAAGACCGATCGAGGGCTCGTCCAGAATATAGAGCACGCCCATGAGACCCGCGCCGATCTGCGTTGCCAGGCGAATACGCTGCGCCTCGCCACCGGAAAGCGTCGCCGAGGCACGATCGAGCGTCAGATAGTCGAGTCCAACATCGACCAGAAAACGCAAGCGCTCCAGGATTTCCTTGACGATACGGCCGCCGATAAACTGTTGGCGCTCGGTGAGTTCCAGGCCCTCAAAAAACTCGAGCGATTCACGGCACGACAGGCAACAAACCTCGTAAATGGACTTGCCGCCCACGGTGACGGCGAGCATCTCAGGGCGCAAACGAGCGCCGTGGCAGCTCGAGCACGGCTCCTCGCGAATGTACTTCTCCAGGCGCGCCTTGGTGTTCTCGTTCGTCGTCTCGGTATAGCGTTCGTACAGGATGTTGCGAACGCCCGAAAACTTGGTATCCCACTGGCTGCGACGTCCGTCGAGCTTTTGGTAGTCGACCGAGATCTTCGTATCGCCCAGGCCATCCAAGAATGCACGACGCACGCGAGGGGGCAAGTCCTCCCACGGCGTATCGGTGCTCACCTTAAAGTGTTTGCAGACCGCAGCAAAAATCTGCGGATAGTAGTTCGAGTTGCCAAACAGGCTACCAAAGACTCCGTCGGCAATGGACTTCGAGGGGTCCTCGATCAACGCCTCGGCATCAACGGTTTTCTTAAAGCCCAGGCCGTCGCACTCAGGACATGCGCCATAGGGAGCGTTGAACGAAAAATCACGCGGCTGAAGATCGTCAATGGAGTGACCATGCTCCGGGCACGCCAAGGCCAACGAATACTCCAGCAGCTCGCCCTCGGTCCCCTCGGGAGCATCACGATCGGGCAGCATGTACACGTTTACATTGCCGTGAGCCAGCGCGGTCGCCTGCTCAACAGACTCGGCGATACGGCCCAGAGAGTTCTCACGGATCACGATGCGATCGACTACGACCTCGATATCGTGCTTGAACTTCTTGTCCAGATCGATCGGATCGTCGAGCGAGCGCACTTCACCGTCGACACGCACGCGGCTAAAGCCCTCGGCGCGAAGGTCCTCAAACAGTTTGGTGTACTCGCCTTTTCGCCCGCGCACCACCGGTGCCAGCACAAACGCGCGGCGGCCCTCCCCCGCCGCCAAGACCTTGTCGGCAACCTGGTCGGTCGTCTGACGCTCAATGACGCGGCCGCATTCGGGACAGTGCGGGGTGCCCACACGGGCGAACAGCAGGCGCAGATAGTCATAAATCTCGGTTACGGTGCCAACCGTCGAGCGAGGGTTTTTAGACGTCGTCTTTTGGTCGATCGACACCGCCGGCGAAAGGCCGTCGATTGAATCCAAGTCGGGTTTGTCCATCTGGCCCAAGAACTGGCGCGCATAGCTCGAAAGGCTCTCGACGTATCGACGCTGGCCCTCGGCATAGATAGTGTCAAATGCCAGCGAACTCTTGCCCGAGCCAGAAAGACCGGTAATGACCACGAGTTGGTCACGCGGAATGGAAACATCGATATCACGGAGGTTGTGCTCACGAGCGCCGCGAATAACGATAGAAGAATCAGACATGGAAGCTCCTTGCCTCCTATTGCATCGAATCATACTGTCGATGAGTTTAGCGCACTCGACGCGCACAGATGTTCGTAATACAAGATTCGCAGACCTTTAGCTTTGCGTATCGGGTGCTTTGTTTCTCGAAATGCCGTGGAAAGGTTACAGTAATCTACTACTGAACTTAATTTGCTGTAACAGAGGAACGTCCATGACCGAAGATATCCCCCTTGAAATCACTTCGAGCGACATGGCCAATCTGCCCATATTCATCGCCGTCCTTATCGTGGCCACCGTCGTCGTGCGCGTGTATTTTTCAATCAAACACAATGAAAAGCCGCCCATTGCCCGCGTCTTTTGGTGCGCGACGCTCCTCATCCCGCTCGGCATGGTAGCTGCATGGATTACGAATCAATTGCTCGTAAATGAGGACAATTCCCTATGGGTCCTTTCTTATTCGGCGCTCGGTGCTACCGCCGTCATACTTCTTGTCGAGCCCTTGGTTTCGGGACTTATCGACCAAACCGATCTTGCGACGGGAACGGTTGCCTGTATTTGCCGTGACATCCTTGTCATCGCCGCTGTTTCAGCGCTCTCGTTCGTTTCGCTCGAAATTGCCTGTAACGAAACGTTCTATCGCATTCCCGCCAACTCATTCGGGTTTTCCGTCGGGCTGCTCGCGACGGTTCTGCTCTCCCTTTATTTGCTGGGACAGCGTCATGGAGGCGTCATGGCCCTCGTGCCCGTCGCCTGTTGCATCCTTGGCATTGCCGAGCACTTCGTCATAACGTTTAAAGGCGAAGCCATCCTGCCAAGCGATATCTTGGCCCTTGGCACCGCAATGGAAGTGAGCGAGGGATACGAGTTTACCTTTACCGCCGGAATCGTAACCTCTCTCGCCCTGCTGGAGATTTCCCTGGGGCTTCTTTCGCTTATCCGACCGCGAAAGCTCCGTACGCCCACCCATGTCTTCCCCGCAATCGCCGCTAACCTCTGCGCTTTTCTGCTAGTGACCGTTGTGGGGCTCTCAGGCTTTTCCAGCATCGACTTGGAGCAGGCGCTGGATTTTGGATTTGACCGTTGGCAGCCCATCACCACATATACGTCTCAGGGTTTTATCACTTCGTTCACCGAAATGGTCAACGAGTTGCCCATTGAGAAGCCCGAAGGCTATACGCCCGATGAGGCGCAGAGCATCGAGCAGGAGCTCGCCGCCGCCTACGACAGCACGTATGGCTCGAGCGAGCAGCGCGCGGCTGCCGTTGCCCAGTTCAATGAAATCAAGCCGACGATTGTTGCCGTCATGAACGAGAGTTTTAGCGACCTTTCGTGCTTTGAGCAGCTCCAGGCGGCCGGGTACACCGGCCCCGCATTCTACAACTCGCTTCCCGACACACTTGTTCGCGGCACCATGCTCGCTTCGGTCACCGGTGGCGGAACGGCAAACTCCGAATTCGAATTTTTGACCGGAGCGACAACGGCCTTTGTCGGATTAGGCAAGATCCCCTATCAGCTGTATCAGATGAATGGCGTCAACAGCCTGGCAAAGGACCTTAAAGAGCTTGGGTATACCGCTACCGCTATGCACCCGCAAAACCCCGTCAACTACCATCGAGATAAGATCTATCAGCAGCTGGGCTTTGGAGACTTTCTTTCAATCGGCGATTTCGAAGGTGCGCCCTGTTACCATGCCGGCGTATGCGACTACGCCACCTACGACAAGATACTCGACCTGCTTAGAACCGACGAAGCGCCGCAGTTCATCTTTGACGTCACGATGCAAAATCACGGCGGCTACGACTATGGCACCGTTCCCGCCGAAGAGCTGACAAACTATTGGGTCGAGGGAGCCAGCGAGGGCGCCAATAGCGCGCTCTACACCTATCTCACCTGCATCAACGCATCCGACCGGGACCTCGAGTACTTTATCAACGAGCTCCGCAATATCGGCAGACCGGTTGTTCTTGTCTTTTTTGGCGACCATCAGCCGAGCGCCGCAACGACTCTCAACGACGAGCTGTACCCTCAGGAAGATACGGCAAGCCACGCTTTCCGTGTCTATCAGTCAACCTATTTCGTCTGGGCTAACTATGAAATCGCCGGCAATACCGAGCTCAACGTCTACGACACCGTCGGGGCAAACGAGATTGCAGCCATTACCCTTAATAAGATCGGTGCCCCGCTCACCGACTATCAAAAGGCCCTGCTTGCAACAAGGTCAGATGTGCCCACCATCAATGTCGCCGGCTATCTCGGTGCCGACGGGCTGCGCTACAACTTGGAATCTGAAGACAGCCCATACACCTCGACGATCGACAAGCTGCAGCGCATGCAATACCTCGAGTTCGCCAGCAAAGTTCAGTAAGCCCGCCCATTCGCTTGGGCCCATCGTATTGCAAGCACGCTCGGCCCAAATGCATCGCAAATGACTCCCGCTCGCAAACGAGGGTACAATGACGCTCGTGTCACATCACGGGGCTCCGGCCCCAACATATACAAAGGAGTCATACATGGGTTGCGAGCACGCACAGGCCGCCGGCGGACAAACGTCGCCGTCGCAATTTGAGGAGAACACGCTGTCCGAGGTCAAACGCGTCATCGCCGTGCTTTCCGGCAAGGGCGGTGTCGGCAAGTCGTTTGTCACCGGTGCCATCGCCACCGAGCTTGCCCGTCACGGCCACAAGGTCGGCGTCCTCGATGCCGACATCACCGGTCCCTCTATCCCCAAGATGTTCGGCATGAGCGGACGCCACGTCCATGCCCTTGGCAACCTCATGCTGCCCGAAATCTCCGAGCACGGCGTCAAGGTCATGAGCTCCAACCTGCTGCTCCAAAACGAGACCGACCCCGTCCTTTGGCGCGGTCCGGTCATCGCAGGCGCCATTAGGCAGTTCTGGAGCGAGACCTCGTGGGGCCCCATCGACTACCTGCTGGTCGACATGCCTCCGGGAACAGGCGATGTCGCGCTCACCGTCTTCCAGTCGTTGCCCGTCGACGGCATCGTCATCGTCACGAGCCCGCAGGATCTGGTCTCGATGATTGTCGCCAAGGCGGTCAACATGGCCGAGAAGATGAACGTCCCCATTCTGGGCATTGTCGAGAACATGAGCTATATTGAGTGTCCCGACTGCGGCAAGAAGATCGAGGTCTTTGGCAAGAGCAAGCTCCCCGAGGTCGCAGAACGCTATAACCTCGACATCTTGGGCCAGCTTCCCATCAATCCGGCACTCGCCGAGGCCTGCGATAAGGGCGAGGTCGAGACCGCACTGCCCGATGGCATGTTGCCCAAGGCAGTCTCTGCCGTCGAGGCTATTACCCCGCACGAGACCGACGAGGCCTAAGTGAACACGAGCGCCTTCTATGACGTCCTGGTAATCGGCGGCGGGGCTTCAGGCCTCGCCGCCGCCATTACGGCTGCACGTGCTGGCAAAAGCGTCTGCATCGTTGAGCGCGATGTCGCCTGCGGCCTTAAGCTCCTTGCGACCGGTAACGGCCGCTGCAACCTCTCCAACGAATCGATTGATCCTCAGCGGTATAACCACCCCGCATTCGTCGAATCTGTCATGGGCCCCCAACCCGAACAAGAGCTTATGGGTTTCTTCTCCTCGCTGGGCATCATGACAACCTCCGAGGAAGGCCGGCTATACCCGCGCTCCCTTCGCGCAGAATCGGTGCGCGACGCGCTTCTCAACGTTTGCGACCGCCTAGGTATCACCTTAATCTGCGGAGCCAACGTTGCCTCGGCGCACAAAGCTTCCGAAGGCTGGACACTCCAAATAGACCGTCCAGCGCGGGCACTCAAGGCAAAAAAGCATGACGACCGAAAATCGGAGCTCCGCTCGCTTCGGAAAGCGCTCGCCGATGTCCCTCGCAAGAACGAGGCCCTGGAGGCACATGCCGTAATTATCGCCACGGGTGGCAACCCCACCGGTATCGCCGATACGTTTAGCCTCCCCCTCACTTCGCTGCGCCCCATCCTCTGCCCCGTATCGGCAACGGTCGTCGGCGATCGGGCGGCACTCAAGACGTTGGACGGTCTGCGCGTCCGCGCCCGCTTGACGCTCGCCCGCAATCATAATGAGCTCTGGCACGAAGACGGTGAAGTCCTGTTTCGAACCTTCGGGATCTCGGGCGTCGCTGTCTTCAACCTCTCCCGTCGTATCCAGCGCGGCGATACGATCCTGCTCGACGTTTTCCCCGACCTCTCTAAAGACGAGTTGCTCGATATGCTTAACCGGCGCGTTAAGCTGCTCGGCGGCTTTTCGCCCCGCGATCCCCGTTGGCTCGACGGCATGCTCGCCCCGCAACTCTCCCGCGTCGTCTGCACAGCGTTCGAGCAGTGCCATCCAGGCTCCAACGATGTCATCCACCTGGTCTCGATCCTCAAGCATTTTAAGTTGCTCGTCGAAGGAACCGCCGAGGAGCGCTCGGCGCAGGTCACGCGTGGTGGCGTATCTGTCGAGAGCATCTCAACACCCAGTCTACGCGCGCGCAGCGTTGTCGACACCCCGCTTTACGTCTGCGGCGAAGCGCTCGACATCGACGCCGATTGCGGAGGCTTTAACCTTGCGTGGGCATGGCTCTCGGGCATTCGCGCTGCAAGCAGCCTGTAGCCGCGCAGTCTATAATCAAAAACGCATTCGGGCCGTCTGGGATACCGGACGGCCTCTTTCTTGCCTCTAAGGAGACCTCGATGATTGAAATCACCCAAGTCAACGCGT
>DBFCNY010000243.1:0-6345 GCA_048298285.1 Collinsella sp. | reverse complement strand
CGAGCATCGTATCGAGACCATGGGCATGCAGGACCGTATCTTTGATATCGAGATTCCTATGGAGCGCGTCACCGAGATCAAAGAGGGTGGCAAGCGTGAGACCAAGGATTCCAAGATCTTCCCGGGTTATGTCCTGGTCCGCATGGAGATGGATGACGATGCTTGGACGTGTGTTCGCAACACGCCCGGCGTCACCGGTTTCCTGGGCGGCAACGGTAAGCCCGCACCGCTTTCCCGCGATGAGTACAATAAGATGACTCGTCGTCCCGGTAAGGGCGATTCGCCCAAGCGCACCTCGGTTGATATTCAGGTCGGCACGTCCGTCCGCGTCACCGATGGCCCGCTTACCGACTTTGATGGCAAGGTCTCCGAGGTTAACACCGAGGCTGGCAAGCTCAAGGTCACGCTAATGATCTTTGGCCGCGAGACGCCGGTTGAGCTCGACTTTAACCAGGTCGCTGTCATCGCTTAAGTTTTCGTCCGTTCGCGCGACCGTGCTTCTTCTGTGACTGCTCATCTCAGGAGTGCTTCTAACACGTGCGTGCTTACGATATAGCAAGTACTTCACACTCGTGATTCGAAAGGAATGACCATGGCTGAGAAGAAGGTTGCCAACGTCATTAAGCTCCAGATTCCTGCTGGTGCAGCTAACCCCGCTCCTCCCGTCGGCCCCGCCCTGGGCGCTGCTGGCGTGAACATCATGCAGTTCTGCCAGGCCTTTAACGCCGAGACGCAGGACAAGAAGGGCGACATCATCCCCGTTGAGATTTCTGTCTACGAGGATAAGTCCTTCTCCTTCATCACCAAGACCCCGCCGGCGGCTCACCTCATCAAGAAGGAGCTGAACCTCAAGTCTGGTTCCGCTAAGCCCCAGGCCGACAAGGTTGGTCAGCTCTCCCAGGAGCAGCTCACCAAGATCGCCGAGATCAAGATGCCGGACCTCAATGCCAACGACATTGACGCCGCCAAGAAGATCATCGCCGGTACCGCCCGTTCCATGGGCGTCACCATCGCTGAGTAGCGATTTCTTATGGTAACGACGGGTGCTCCGACCGAGGTGCCCGTTAAATGTGTGCAATAGGGCACACGATACGATGTGGGAGGGCTCACGCCCGTTTAACCACAGGAGGTAATGCACATGGCTAAGCATGGTAAGAGCTATAACGCCGCTGCCGAGAAGATCGACCGCGCCACGCTCTACACCCCCCTTCAGGCTGCCAAGCTCATCAAGGAGCTCGACACCGCCAAGTTCGACGAGACCGTCGAGGCCCACTTCCGTCTGGGCATCGATACTCGTAAGGCTGACCAGAACATCCGTGGTTCCATCTCCCTGCCCCACGGCACCGGCAAGACCGTTCGTGTTGCCGTCTTCGCCGAGGGCGAGAAGGCCCGCGAGGCTGAGGCTGCCGGCGCCGACATCATTGGTTCCGACGAGCTCGTCGCCCAGATTCAGAAGGGCGAGATCAACTTCGACGCCGCTATCGCTACGCCGAACATGATGGCCAAGGTTGGCCGCATCGGTAAGATCCTTGGTCCCCGTGGCCTCATGCCGAACCCCAAACTCGGCACTGTGACCATGGACGTCGCCAAGATGGTCTCCGAGCTCAAGGCTGGCCGCGTTGAGTACCGCGCCGACCGCTACGGCATCTGCCACGTGCCCCTGGGCAAGAAGTCCTTCTCTGAGCAGCAGCTCGTCGAGAACTACGCTGCCCTGTACACCGAGATCCTGCGCGTCAAGCCCTCTTCTGCTAAGGGCAAGTACGTCAAGTCCATCTCCGTGTCTTCCACCATGGGCCCTGGCGTCAAGGTCGATCCCGCTGTCCAGCGTGACTTCCTGGCTGAGTAACTTTTTGTTACTGCCTGAGCAAGGCAAGCATTGCTAAAGAAACCCGGTTCTGCCACACGCAGGGCCGGGTTTCTTGCTTTTGAGTCAACGAAACCACCACGAAGGGGACAGGCACCCTTGTGGTGGTTTTACTTGTGTTGTACTTTAGCGCGATGTAGTACTACCCGAGGCCGAAGGGAGCCCAACATATTTAAGAACACGCAACAGCTCCTAGGCCTAGCGCTACTAGATTGGATAGCGCGCTAGGGTTGTAATCTCGCTATAACGATTTGTTGTACCCGGGTGCGCTATCGTCTGCCGCTTTCAGGCGTGATGAGCGACACGGGTATTTTTCTATCTCTAGGCCTTCTCTCTCCTGAAAGCCATCTGTCATAAAACGGTCAATCAGGAGGAACATATAAGCCGCAAATCACAATCTTTGACGCCACCCTGTGCGACGGTGAGTAGTCGCCGGGCGCCAGCATGAATACCGAGGAAAAGCTCTTCATCGCCCGCTAGCTGGTGCGCATGAACGTGGACGTTATCGAGGCGGGCTTTCCCATCTCGAGTCCTGGTGACTTTCGCTCCGTACAGGAGATTGGCAAGATTGCGGGTGACCGATGCACGGTATGCGGCCTGACGCGCGCTGTCGACAGGGATATCGAAGTGGCTGCAGAGGCGCTCAAAACGGCCCAGAGACCCCGTATCCATACAGGGCTGGTGAGCACCAGTCACCTGTGCGACAAGCTCCATATGACTGAGGAAAGGGCAATTGAGTGAGCGATCCATGCCGTCAAACATGCTCGCAAGTTCGTTGACGATGTTGAGTTTTATGCCGAGGATGCTGGCCGCTCCGATCAGGAGTTTCTGGTGCGCATTATCGAGGCGGCCGTAAAGGCCGTTGCCACGGTCGTGAACATCCCCGATACGATGGGCTACAACATGCCGTGGGACTTTGGCGCCCGCATCCGTGACCTGCGCGGGCGCTGCGGGTGCGGCCGGTCAGCGTGCGGTCGACGTGATGGAGTATCGCGAGTACGAGATTGAGCGCATTGCGCGCCAGGCATTTGAGGCGGCGCGCAAACGTCGCGGCAAGGTGACGAGCGTTGATAAGCGCAACGTGCTGGAGACGAGCCACATGTGGCGCGAGATCGTGCATCGCGTGCACGACGAGGAGTACTCCGACGTGGAGCTTGAGGACCTGCTCGTCGACAACGCCGCCATGCAGCTCATCAGTCGACCGGCAGACTTTGACGTCGTGGTGACGGAGAACATGTTCGGCGACATCCTGTCCGATGAGGCGGCTCAGATTACCGGATCGCTCGGTATGCTTGCCTCCGCCTCGCTGGGTGATGGCGTATCGCTGTTCGAGCCGAGTGCTGGCAGCGCTCCTGACATCGCGGGGCTCGGCGTGGCCAATCCGCTGGCTCAAATCTTGTCGGTGGCGATGCTGCTGACCTACGCGCTCGACATGGGCGAGCAAGCCGCGTGGATCGAGAGCGCCGTGGCGCGCGTGCTCGACGAGGGCTGGCGCACCCGTGACATCGCCGATGTCAACACCCCGGCAGATAAGATCCTCGGCACCACGACGATGGGCGACAAGGTCGTCGCCGCGCTGTAGGCGATGCCGATTCAAGCTGTCAAATATCTCAATCTGTAACATCTAAGGGGCAAAATCGTTCCTACCTATTACAGATTGAGATTTTCGGCTGAGCATCCGTGGTCTGTCTCGATCTGTAACAGCTAACCGATTATTTGGGCCCTACCTGTTACAGATTGAGACAAACCGTTGGGACAGGTCGGACGAGTCAGCAAAACCACCACAAAGGTGCCGGTCCCCTTCGTGGTGGTTTTTAGCGCAACGAGGTGTTCCCAGCCGACCATACGGGCGGCCTTGCGCTCACGCTGCTCGATGACAGCGCATCTTTAGACGCGAAGTGCGGAACCGGGTGCATATACGAGCCGCGTAGCGTTACGAATTCATGGGAATGACCGTATCGCCAATTTGTACGCTTGCAATCTTGTCTGTGTCACAAACTTGCGAGAACGGCCAGGTCTTGTGGACATCAGTGGTGCCGTTATCCAGTTTATTTGCGAAATAGCCGCTGTGGCTGGTTGCGTCCTCAACATGACCGTCTTTGAACGTCACGATGAGGGGTATGTTGCCAACGGCATCCATAGACTCCTCCATGTTTTGAGACATCTTGCCGCTGTTGTTGTCGTGTTCGATGGAACGATCTATGTTGTAGCGGACTGAAACGCCAACGCAGGATACGGTGGCCTCTTGAATCGTCGCCTTGGTGCCGTTAAAGTTGACCGATTTGGGCGCGGGAATCGTAACGGATGTATCTTCGTAATTCAGCTGGAACTTAAGATCCCATGGGCCCGTAAGTATTTTCTTATACTCGGGAAGCTCTTTGCCAGCACGTGGCACAACGAGAGAGTTGATATGCGTGCGGACGGTCCTGCCCATAAGGCCGGGTGATTCAACGCTGAACTGTGCAAAGTATTGAATGCTGGAGTCATTGGGGTTCTTGTCAATGAGCCATGATTGGCCTTGGCAGCCATGCTCGCCATCAACGTATACGTTTCCATCGACACTTCCGGCGATAGTTCCGTTCTCGCCCGGCTCGGAAAGCTTTTTCAGGGCAGCGGGATCGTCGAACGTAAGCGTATAGGCGATGGTAACCATATCCTTGTCGCCCATGATGGCGTCGGCGGTCACGGTGACTCCGTTGTTGGAGCAGCTGGCACCGACGGGCCGGCCAATACGGTCGATGATCTCGGTTTGAGAAGCAGGTCCGTCAAAGATGTCGGAAAGCATGTCAGAAGGAAGCGGCAGGACGCCTGTTGCCATAGCCGTGCCAGCGCCTCCAATGACGATAGCGAGGACTGCCGTTACAGCGGCAATGCGAGCGACTGTTCTTACGGGATGGCGGGCGATGCGCGGCTTGCGTCGCGTGCCATTAAAGTTGCTTTGAGCGGTCGCCGCATCGCTCGAGGCGACGGACTGAGCAATCGAGTTTGCCATGTGCTGCTTCGCATTATCGGTAAACGAAATGTGCTCCAGGGCGTGGCGATAGTCATTCGAATTCGTAGTCATTGTGGTCTCCTTTCAAGGAAAGCCGAAGTGACGCACGTCCGCGGCTAAGGTGCTGGGCGGTTGCAGCTGGCGTCGCGTGAACGGCGTCTGCGATTTCCCTGATGCTCATGCCTGCGTAGTAGTGCAAAAAGATGGCGATGCGCTGTGCTTGAGGCAGGGCCGTGACAGCGGAAAGAATGGCGCAGTCGCGTTGCGCGAATTCTTGCTCGGTATGTGTTACGGGTGCGCAGAAATCGGGGAGCGAATCGAGGTCGACAACCGGGTGATTCGCGTGCGTACGGCCGATATCGCGACATGCGTTCAGTGCGACTCGGATCACCCAAGCACGTTCGTGTTCGAGCGAGTCGAACGGTTGAGTGCGTTGGAGAATCTTGATCAGCGTGTCCTGGCAGATGTCTTGAGCGTCGTCAGCGGATCCAAGGGCCGAATAGCACAATCGAAGGATGAGGTCGGAATACGTGTCGACCAAGCGCTTTGCTTCCCGCTCGATCTGATCGGCATCGCATCGGAGCGTGCTATTGCGGTTACGGCGTGCAGGCATAGTGTCACCTCCAATTGGTCGTGGTGGATATAGGGAAGGCGTCTCGCGAGGTCCCTCTACATACAACACGGTCGAGACTGCATAAGTTGACAAAAAAAGACGGCACGTGAGCGCCGTCCTTACAAAACAATGAGTGTTCTCGTTAATTACACAAGCACCGTGATGGACAGGTCGGACGAGTCAGCAAAACCACCATAAAGGTGCCTATCCCCTTCGTGGTGGTTGTTGGCAGTTACCAGGGGGTTCTGGCGGTTGAAGACTCGATCGCCTCGTGACGTTTGAGCTCGCGGCGCATGGTTTGCGAATTGAGCCATGCGGCCTGCCAGCCGCGAGTGGGGTAGCGCGCCTCGTCTATTTCGATCTTGGTGTAGCCGCAGGCGTTGATGATCGTTGTCCCGCATGCATGCTGTCGCTCACGTTGAAAGTCGCGACCATAGCATTGGTGTACATGCCCGTGCACCATGTAGTCGGGATTCCAGGATTCGAGTGCTGTGTTAAAGCATTCGAATCCTCGATGCGGCAGATCGTCCAGATCACCCATACCGGCGGCGGGTGCATGGGTAAGCAGAATGTCGCACCCGCCGACCATCCTAACCTTACGCGACAGCTTACGCATGCGCTTGGACATCTCGCGTTCGGTGTACATGTTCGCGCCGTCGCGGTAGCGCATGGAACCGCCCAGACCCGCAATGCGAATGCCTCGGTACACATACACGCTGTCCTCAACACAAATGCACCCGCCCGGTGCATGGCGCACGTAGCGGTCGTCGTGATTGCCACGCACGTACACAAGCGGTTTGTTGATGACGGTGACCAAAAACTCAAGATAGTCCGGATCCAGGTCGCCAGCGGACAGAATCAGGTCAACATCCTCAA
>DBFCNY010000242.1:0-4362 GCA_048298285.1 Collinsella sp. | reverse complement strand
TGCTTGGCCTGCTCATCGTCACGCCCGAGACCCTCGTGTGGTATGTGGCTGGCAATCTCATCGCCTTTATCGTGCCGATCGTCTTGATCTTTGCCTACAACAAGGCAAAGGGCGTGCCGACCACCGATGAAGAGGGCGCTGGCGCTGGCTTCGACGTTAGCTTCTAGTTGAGCCGTTCAGTGTAATCTGAGGATAAGTCCATTTGAGGAAGGGCGTTCGACTCGTGTGAGTCGAGCGTCCTTCCCCATAGACGAGAAAGTCAACGGCGATGTTAAATCAAAAAAACAAGGTGACACGCGCGGACTATGAGCAGTGGCGTGTCGGACAGGATGAGACGGCGGCTCGCATCGCGTCCGACCCCGATAGGCTTCTGTTCCATGTGGAGCCTGAGCTTGGCTGGCTCAACGACCCCAACGGTTTGGTTCAGATTGGTGATACGTATCACATCTATCATCAATACGATCCGTTCGATGCTGCGCATGGCGGTCCAGTGCTTTGGAACCATCTGACGACAAAGGATTTTGTGACGTACGAGAATCACGGCCCCGTGCTGTTCCCCGATTCCGATTTGGATTCGAGCGGAGCGTATTCTGGTTCTGCCTTTGTACGTGATGGCAAGATTCACTACTTCTATACCGGCAACGTCAAGCATTTTGACCGCGATGATTACGACTACGTGTTGACGGGCCGTGAGCAAAACCAGATTCATATGGTTGCCGAGAATCCCGACGAATTGGGCGAGAAGCGCATGGCTGTTGGACCAGTCGATTACCCCGACGATATCGGTACACACGTGCGCGACCCCAAGATCCTTGAGCACGATGGTATCTACTACATGGTTCTGGGCGCTCGTACGAAAGACGACCGTGGCTGCGTGCTTGTCTATACTTCGCGTGATTTAGGGGTCTGGAGCTATGCGACGCGCATTGAGCTGGGCGAGAAGTTTGGCTTTATGTGGGAGTGCCCTGATCTGTTTGAGCTTGATGGCGAGCTTATTCTCGTTTGCTGCCCGCAGGGTGTGCCTGCCGATGGTTGGCGTTACCGCAATCCGCATCAGTGCGTGTGGTTCCCCATCGAGGCCGATTGGGAGGCGCCGAGCTTTAAAATCGTCGGGCAGGGCATGCCCCCGATGGTCGATGCCGGTTTTGATTTCTATGCTCCGCAGTCCTTTGAGGATGCTGCAGGCCGGCGTTTGATGATCGGATGGTCGGGTTGCCCCGATGCGACGGCAGAAAACCCGACGGTGGCGCGCGGGTGGCAGTGCGCGTTGACGGTGCCGCGAGAGCTGAGCATGCGCGATGGTAAGCTCTGCCAGCAGCCGGCGCACGAGATTGAGAGGATGCGCGGCGACTGCGTTCGCGCGACAGGCGGTGAAACCGTTGAGGAGCCGGGCCGCCTGTTTGATCTTGTGGTTTCCTGTGAGGGCACCCAGGTGATCGAGCTCGAAATCCGCAAGGGTGTCTTTGTGCGTTATACGGACGGGATGCTTACCCTCGATATGGGTGACGAAGGCTATGGGCGCGACCAGAGGTCGATTGAGCTCGGCGAGCTTCGCGACCTACGCGCGCTTTCGGACACTACGATGGTCGAGATTTTTGCAAATGGCGGCGAGGCGGCACTTACGAGCCGTACCTATTCGCCGGCGGTTCCGGCGATGGAGCTGCACGCCGAGGGTGCGGCATCGATGAATTTCTACCGCCTCGTGCATTAACCGTGCGTGGAGCACGATTGGATTTGCTGGACGGAATGTGTCGCAGTTGTCGCGGCCAACTACCGCTTACCGCATATAGTGACCGTTTGCGGAATAAGTAACACTCCTTAATAAACCGTGTAGAATCTCAGATAAGCACGGAGTTTTCCAGGGAGACGCTGTCCTTTGTTATGTGCAAAGGGCGGCGTCTCTTTGGCGCTTGGGGGTCGTTCTGTAGCAGGACGGCGGGCGTGTGTCACATATTAAAAAGCCAACGTCGAGATGGGTCGTGATAATAATGGGCAAGTACATAATCGTGGTTGAATCTGGTTCGGATGTGACGCCAGAGCTCTGCGAGCGCTACGGCATCGTGCGCGTGCCTATGCATGTCACGATTGGTGACGAGACCGTCGAGGACGGCTCGATCGATCCGCTCGAGATTTATTCGCGCTGCAACGAGTTTGGCGTGATGCCCAAGACCAGCGGCTGTGCGCCGGCAGATTTTGCGCATGTGTACGACCGCATCCATGCCGAGCAACCCGACGCGACCATTCTGCATCTTGCATATTCCGAGGCCACGACCTGCTCGCATCAATCATCGAAGATCGCCGCCAAGGGTCGCGACTACGTCTACTCCATGGACACGCGTTTTGTCTCGGTGGGCCAGTCGCTTGTTGTCGTCGAGACCGCCAAATACATCGAGGCTCACCCCGATGCCACCGTCGACGAGATCTTCGCCTTCGCGAACTCCGTCATGGACCGCGTGCTGCTGGGCTTTGTTCCTACCGATCTTGCCTTCCTTAAGGCGGGCGGTCGCTTGTCCAACGTCGCATTCCTTGGCGCACATCTGCTCAAGATTAAGCCCTGCATTGAGGTGACGGGCGGCAAGTTCGTGGCGACCAAGAAGTTCCGCGGCTCTATGCTCAAGTGCGCCCGCGCCTTTATTGACCACATGGTTGCGAAGGGCGAGATCGACTACTCGCACATTGGCCTGGCGTATTCGGTAGGCCTTTCCCAGGAGCTGCGCGACGACATGGAAGTCTATGCGCACGACCTGGGCTTTAAGGACATTACCTGGACTCAGGTCGGCGGCGTCATCTCGAGCCACTGCGGCCCGACCGCCTTCGGTGCGGTGCTCACGCTTAAAGCGTAAAGGCCGCAGGCGAGCGTTCTTCAGCCTGACATCTCGACGTAGACCCCAGCCATGGTGATGGGGGATAGATTAAAACGTGCCATTCTAGCCCGAGACGTTTAAACGCAAGCACATGGGCTAGAATGGCTCTGGCATTTTAATTGGTTGCATCCAAGGAGAGGCAAGGTAGCGCGAATGGCAGAAATGACGCTTGAGGGTGTGGACGCTCGTCCCGAGGACTCTGCGTTTGCCCTTGGCCGCGTGCATTCAATCGAGACGATGGGGACGGTCGACGGACCCGGCATCCGCTTCGTAGTGTTTGTCCAAGGCTGCCCCATGCGCTGTGCGTATTGCCACAACCCCGATACCTGGTCGGTTAACGGCGGCACGATGGTGACCGTCGAGCACCTTATGGACGAGTTCCAGAGTAACCATGAGTTTTACCGCAGCGGTGGTATTACGGTGTCCGGCGGCGAGCCGCTCCTGCAGCCTGAGTTTTTGGCCGACCTGTTCCACGCCATGCACAATAACCACGATGGTCGTGTGCACACCTGCTTGGATAGCTGCGGCTATGCGTTCGATCCCACGCATCCCGAGAAGTTCGATGCCGTACTCAACGAGACCGATATGGTGCTGCTCGACATTAAACACGCCGATCCCGTCGAGCATAAAAAGCTGACCGGTTGCGATCCCGCACGTATTCTGGCGTTTGGTGATGAGCTCGCGCGTCGCAAGATTAAGGTTGTTATTCGCCACGTGGTGGTGCCCGGCATTACCGATACGGTGGAGGAGTGCGAGGCGCTCGGTCGCTTGATTGCCCCGTGGCATAACGTGGTCGGCCTGGAGATGCTGCCGTATCACACGATGGGTGTCGTCAAGTACGAGCAACTGGGCATTCCCTATAAGCTCGAGGGCGTGCCCCAGATGGATACCGCGCGCATTCCCGAGCTGCGCAACGCCGTCATGACGGGCATGAAAAAGCGCCGCGCGGAACTCAAAAACGCCATCGGCTAGCGAGCCATTTTCGCCCCCAAGGGCACTCATTTGGGACAGACTTAAATGAGTGCCCCCGGGCACCTAGTTGATTGCTAAAGAGCCCCGTCAAGTTGCGGTGGAATAGTTCTTGTTTTTCGGCTTATGCCGCCCAAACAGGAACTATTCCACCGCAACTGCGTTTTGGGCGGAGATGCGCAACAGAATCGTGCCATTTGGATAAATACGCTTGTGGTTTCTTTAAAGACGCCTTAAACGCCGCTGAATATCTTTGGAAAGAAATGCCTGCTCGGTATTATGCTGCTCGTATATAAACGGTAGCAGTCAGGAGACCACGTGCGAAACAACGCATCGCGGGACGAGTATGTGCCGCAGCATAGCAGCAGATATGAGACGAAGGGCACGTCTTCGCGTGGCCTTGTTGACGCTCGCATCCGCGTGACGAAGATTGCCGCCATTGGGATGCTAACGTTGGCGGTTATTATCCTCGGAATTACCGCCAAAACCTACGCGTCGGAGCGAATGGCACACTCAGATGCGTCAACGG
>DBFCNY010000241.1:0-9486 GCA_048298285.1 Collinsella sp. | reverse complement strand
GTGGTGGTTTGGAACACGTGGACGAAACAGGTTTGAAACACGGGTTTTGCATGTCAGGCACTCAAAAACGCCTCTACCTGCATCGTAATCAAAACGAAACATCTGCTCGTCGGCTTATGCGAAACTTTCCCGCAACAGTGCGATATTATCCATACTCGATAAAGTTCGCGGCGCATAGGGTGCCGCGACCAACATTTTTCGTTTCCCATCATTGGAGGAAGCATGAGCTACACGCAGAAAGTTCTCGAAGAGCTCAAGGCCCGCTATCCCGAGCAGCCTGAGTTCATCCAGGCCGCGACCGAGATCCTCGGCACCATCCAGCCGGCGCTCGACGCCCATCCCGAGTACGAGGAGGCCGCCCTGCTGGAGCGCCTCGTCGAGCCTGAGCGCATCGTCATGTTCCGTGTTCCCTGGGTCGACGACCAGGGCAAGGTTCAGGTCAACCGCGGTTACCGTGTCGAGTTCAACTCTGCCATTGGACCCTACAAGGGCGGCCTGCGCTTTAACCCGACGGTCACCCTGGGTATGCTCAAGTTCCTGGGTCTGGAGCAGATCCTCAAGAACAGCCTGACCACCCTTCCCATGGGCGGCGGCAAGGGCGGCTCCGACTTTGACCCCAAGGGCAAGTCCAACAACGAGATCATGCACTTCTGCCAGTCCTTCATGACCGAGCTCTATCGTCACATCGGCCCCAACACCGACGTTCCCGCCGGCGACCTGGGCGTTGGCGGCCGCGAGGTTGCCTACATGTTCGGTCAGTACAAGCGCCTGACCAACGAGTGGACCGGCGTCCTCACCGGCAAGGGCCTCTCCTTTGGTGGCTCGCTCGCCCGTACCGAGGCCACTGGCTACGGCCTGGTCTACTTTGTGGACGAGTACCTCAAGAGCCGCGGCGACTCCTTCGAGGGCAAGAACGTCGTCGTTCACGGCTCCGGTAACGTCGCCATCTACGCCGTCCAGAAGGTCTCCCAGCTCGGCGGCAAGGTGCTGGCCTGCTCCGATACTCACGGCTGGGTCGAGGATCCCGACGGCATCGACTACACCGTGCTCGAGCACGTCTACAACAAGAAGCGCTCCGGCCACGACAAGGGCGTTACGCTCGCTATGTACGTTGACGAGAAGCCCAACGCCGTGTGGCACGAGGGCGACGGCCGTGGCGTTTGGCAGCTGCCCTGCGACATCGCGCTGCCCTGCGCTCGCGAGAACACGCTGCTGCTCGAGGACGCCCAGGCGCTCGTCGCCAACGGCTGCAAGGTGGTCGGCGAGGGCGCGAACATGCCCACGACCATCGAGGCCACGACTTACTTCCAGGAGAACGGCGTTGCCTTTATGCCCGGTAAGGCTGCCAACGCCGGCGGCGTGCTCGTGTCCGGCCTGGAGATGAGCCAGAACGCTGAGCACCTGTCCTGGACCTTCGAGGAGGTCGACGGCAAGCTCGAGCAGCTCATGCGCGGCATGTTCCACAACGTGGACGACACCGCCAAGGAGTACGGCCAGGAGGGCAACTTTGTCATGGGCGCCAACATCGCCGGCTTCCTGAAGGTCGCCGACGCCATGCTCGCCCAGGGTGTCTGCTAAATCTTCGCTCGACATAGCATGTGATGAGGCTTCCAGCCATTCCGGCTGGGAGCCTTTTTCTATGGCGGTGAGGGTCGTGCGCTCTCGTTTGGTACACTTAGAGGTACTGGACAAGTGAAGAGATGGGGGAGAACGTGCTCAAGTTCGGTACCTACGTCCGTGTTGGAAACGCGGCCGAAGCCTATGAGCTCTTACAGAAGAACCGCAACAACAAGATTGTGGGCGGCGGCATCTGGATGCGCCTGGGTTCGCGTCGCGTGGCGACGGCGATTGACCTTTCGGCCTGCGGACTCGATCAGATCGAGGAGACCGAGACCGAGTTTCGCATCGGCGCCATGTGCACCCTGCGCCAGCTCGAGCGCCATGCCGAGCTCAACGCGCTTGTCAACAATGTCTTTGAGTTCGCCGTCCACGACATCGTGGGCGTGCAGCTGCGCAATACCGCCACGGTGGGCGGCAGTATCTACGGCCGCTTTGGCTTCTCGGACGTGCTCTCGGCCTTTTTGGCGCTCGATTCGTATGTTGAGCTGACGGGCGCCGGTCGCGTGCCGCTCGCGGAGTTCGTGCGGATGGGCTACGCCCGCGACGTGATCGAGCACGTCGTGGTCGTTAAGCACGACTACCGCGCGAGCTATGAGGCCGTGCGCAAGGCCGCGACCGACTTCCCCTCGCTCAACGTCACCGCTGCCTGGTGGGACAATAGCTGGCACGTCACCGTGGGCGCCCGTCCGCTGCGCGCGACCCTGCTGCAGGGCGAGGCGTGCGGCCTGGTGAACGAGCAGCCTTCCGAGGACGAGCTTCGCGCCCTTGCCGCATCCGTGCGTGCCCTGAGCTACGGCACTAACCTGTGGGGCTCGGCTGACTACCGCCGCCGCATCTCGGCGCCGCTGGCGATTCAGGCCGTGCGCCGCGCCGCCGGCATCGAGCTTTCGGCTGCGCTTGCCCGCGAGCTCGAGACCGTGCAAGTGCCTAAGTTTGCCACGGACGAGTATTCCTGCCGCCGCGTGCCCGGCGTCGATTCTAGCGAGGTGCGCTAATGGCTGCCAAACTCATCGATCTTTCCTTTACGCTCAACGGCCGCAAGGTCAAGGTTCAGATTGCCCCCGACACCATGCTCTTTTCGCTTTTGCGTGAGCAGGGTTGCGCGTCGGTGCGCTGTGCCTGCGAAACCACCAACTGCGGTCTGTGCACGGTGTGGCTCGACGGCGACCCGGTGCTGAGCTGCTCGGTTCCCGCCGCGCGCGTCGAGGGCCGCTCCATCACCACGCTCGAGGGCCTCAAGGTCGAGTCCGAGGCACTGGCCCGCGCAATGGCTGCCGAAGGTGCCGAGCAGTGCGGTTTTTGCGCCCCCGGCCTTATCATGAACGTGCTGGCGCTTGCCCGCGCTGCCAAGGAGGACCCGAGCCTCGTCGCCACGCGCGAGGAGCTGTCGCGCCAGCTCGCCGGCAACCTCTGCCGCTGCAGCGGCTACGAGAGCCAGCTGCGCGCCATCGTTCGCTTCCTCAACGAGTCCGGCGTGCAGGTGGGCTTTGAGATGCCCGAGCTGCCCGTCAACGAGACGAGCTCCGACGGTGTCGCGTACAAGCAGATCACCAAGAAGCAGCCCAAGAAGGACTCGAAGGCCCTGCTCGAGGGTCGTCCCGTCTACACCGGTGATATGGTGCCCGCCGGTGCGCTCATCGTCAAACTCAAGCGCAGCCCCTATGCCCGCGCCAATATCCGCTCAATCGATACGTCGCGCGCTCTGAAGGTTCCCGGCGTGGTGGGCGTCTACACCTACGAGGACGTGCCCAAGCGCCGCTTTACCATCGCCGGCCAGAGCTATCCGCAGCCGAGTCCCTACGACCGCCTGATTCTCGAGAATCTCGTCCGTTACCAAAACGAAGAGGTGGCTATCGTCGCCGCCGAAACCGAGGAGGCCGCCGACAAGGCGCTCAAGCTCATCAAGGTCGACTATGAGGTGCTCGAGCCCCTGCTCGACTTTACCAAGGCGCTCGATAACGACATCGTGGTCCACCCCGAGGGCGACGTGACCTTTATGTTCCCGCAGGGCGGCGACGTTCCGCGCAACTTGGTATGCAGCGGCATGAGCGACTATGGCGACTTGGACGAGGCGTTCGCCCAGAGCGACATCGTCTTTGAGCGCACCTACACCAGCCAGGCCACGCAGACCGCGCCCATGGAGACCTTCCGCGCCTTCGCGACGACCGACGCGTTCGGCCGCATTTCGGTGACCACCTCCACGCAGGTGCCCTTCCACGTGCGCCGCATGGTCGCGCAGTCGCTCGACATCCCGCAGTCGCAGGTGCAGGTCATTAAGCCGCGCATCGGCGGCGGCTTTGGCTCCAAGCAGACGGGCTGCTGCGAGATCTTCGTGGCGTTCGTCACCCAGCAGACCGGCCGTCCGAGCTATTGCTGCTACACCCGCGAGGAGACCATCACCGCGGGCAACTCGCGCCACCAGATGCAGATGACCGTTAAGCTGGGCGCCATGAACGACGGCACCATCACGGCCATCGATCTGCATACGCTGTCCAACGCCGGGGCCTATGGCGAGCATGCCACCACGACGATCGGCCTCTCGGGCCACAAGAGCCTGCCCATCTACAACCACGTGAAGGCGAGCCGCTTTAGCTGGGACGCCGTCTACACCAATACCAACCGTGGCGGCGCGTATCGCGGCTACGGTGCCACCCAGGGCCAGTTTGCCGTGGAGAGTGCCGTCAACGAGCTCGCCGACATGCTGCACATGGATCCCGCCGACCTGCGCCTTAAGAATATGGTGCACGAGGGCGAGATCATGCCGCAGTACTACAACGAGAAGCTCAACGCCTGCGCGCTCGACCGCTGCCTGCTGCGCGCGATGGACATGATCGGTTGGCGCGACAAGCCGCTAGCCGTCGACCTGGGCGACCGCGTGCGTGCTCTGGGCTGCGCGCTCACCATGCAGGGCTCGGGCATTTCCAACGTGGATATCGCCGGCATCGACATGCGCCTGGAAGAGGACGGCTTTATTACCATCGGCACCGGCGCCACCGATAACGGTATGGGCGTCGACACGATCCTGGCGCAGATTGCCGCCGAGGAGCTGGGCGTTGAAAGCTCGCTCATTGTGGTGCGCGGCGTGGACACCGACGTTTCGCCGTTCGACGCCGGCTCGTACGCGAGCTCGGGCACGTACGTGACGGGTCTGGCAGCCAAGAACGCCGCGACCGAGCTGCGCGAGAAGATCTGCGCCAAGGCCGCCCAGATGTGGGACGTGGACGCCGCCGATGTGGTCTTTGATGGTCAGTATGTGCGCCTGTCCGACGAGCGTGCCGCGCGTGAGCAGAACCGCTACCTCACGCTGCGCGACTTTGCCAACCTGTGCGTCAAGAACATCGCGGGCGGCGACGCGCTCACCTCGCATGCCTCTGCCTGCCTGCCCGTTTCGCCTCCGCCGTTTATGGCCGGCATTGCCGAGGTCGAGGTCGACAAGGCTACCGGCAAGGTGACCGTGGTGGACTACGCGGCGGCTGTGGACTGCGGCACCGTGATCAACGAGGCGCTCGCGCGCGTCCAGGCCGAGGGCGGCATTGCCCAGGGTATCGGCCACGCGCTCTACGAGATCGTCGAGCACGACGACCGCGGCCGCCTGCGCACCGGCAACTTTATGAGCTACAAGCTGCCCACGCGCCTGGATATCGGCAGCATTCGCGTGGCCTTTGAGCCGAGTTACGAGCCGACGGGTCCGTTTGGTGCCAAGTCGATCGGCGAGGTCGTCATCAACACGCCACTCGCCGCAGTAGCCTCGGCCGTGGCGCACGCCACCGGCCACCAGGTGCGCTCGCTGCCGATCACGCCCGAGAAGGCCCTGCTAGGGGAGTAGCGGGTCAACGAACAAGTCGTAATTGGCGGGGCGGGGCAACTCGCCCCGCCTTTTACACTCGTGGTGAGGTCGTGAGCCTGTAAGAGGTGTGCGTGCGCTTGTCGTTCGTATCTGCTATCATTCCTAGTCTGTGCGCTCATGCGGGCGTGGCGGAATTGGTAGACGCGCCAGATTTAGGTTCTGGTGGGATTCCCGTGAAGGTTCGAGTCCTTTCGCCCGCACCAACGCACCCGCGTCGGCTTATGCCCTCGCGACGCTTGTTGCATAAAGGTACCAGCACCTCAGATAAGCTGGGCAGTATGAGGAGGAACGTGTTGAACATCACCGCTTCTGACGTCAAGGACGCCAAGCTCACCGCTACGGTCACCATCCCGGCCGCCGACGTCGACGCCGCGATCAAGAAGGCCTACAAGGACACCGCCAAGAAGTACCGCTTCCCGGGCTTCCGCGCCGGTAAGGCCCCCCGTCCGGTCATCGACTCCGCTCTTGGCGCCGAGGCTACCCTCGCTCAGGCCACCAACGACCTGATCGCCGCCAACGAGCCCGCCGTCCTCAACGAGCTGGACATCGTCCCCACCAAGAACGGTGACTACAAGGAGCTCGACCTCGCCAAGGATCACGAGGACTACACCTACACCGTCGAGTTCTCCCTGCGTCCCGCCGCTGAGCTCTCCTCCTTCGACGCTGTCGAGATCGAGATGCCCCCTGCGGAGGTCACCGAGTCCGAGATCAACAACCAGGTCGAGATGCTTCTCAACTACCGTGCCACCTTCGAGGACGTCGAGGGTCGCGCCGTCGAGGCCGAGGACTACGTCACCGTCGACCTCAAGGCCGTCGAGAACGCCGACAACTTTGCCGCCGAGGGCCGCATGCTCATCGCCGGTAGCGACAGCAACCCCAAGGAGTTCAACGAGGCCCTGATCGGCGCTAACGTTGACGACGTCAAGACCGTCACCTGGACCGACGAGGTCGAGGAGGGCGAGGAGGCCGAGACCCACACCGTCGAGGTCACCGTCAAGGGCATCAAGGTCCGCAACACCCCCGAGCTCACCGACGAGCTTGTCAAGTCCGACTTCGGCTTCGACAGCATCGATGCCATGCGCGACGCCATTAAGATCGAGATCGAGCAGGACAAGGCTTCCCGCCTGCCGGCCGAGAAGGAGAACCGTTGCGTCTCCGCTCTTGCTGAGCGTCTGCAGCTCGACGAGATGGACGCCGACTACGAGCAGTCCGTCTTTGAGGAGCTTGGCCAGAACTTCCTGTCCAACCTTGCTGCCCGCGGCATGACCCTGGACACCTGGCTTCCCGCTTCCGGTCTGACCATGGAGCAGTTCATCGGCGACCTGCACAAGCAGGCCAACGACGTTGCCCGTGAGTCCCTGGCTCTCGACGCCCTCGCCCGTGAGCTCAAGATCGAGGTCACCGAGGACGACATCAACGCCGAGTTCGAGAAGGCCGGCGTCAAGGACGTCGAGGCTTCCAAGGCCGAGTTCATCGCCGATGGCCGCATGCCTGCCGTCCGCGAGTCCATCCGTCGCTCCAAGGCCGTCGACCACCTGGTCGAGAACGCCAAGGTGACCGAGGTCGACGAGACCGCCAAGGACGCCGAGTAATTCTCGCCACCTTGCCCGCGAGCGCATGCGTGCGCCCGTGATGGGGTAAAGTTATACACCGGTTATCCGGTTGCTTCGTACGGTGCCAGCCAATGCATAGCATGCGGGCACCGTACGTTTATCTAGAACCAATTTGGTCCGCAAGAGAGAAATGGAGATGCGTATGATCGCTAAGTTCGATTCCGCCCTCGTGCCATACGTTATCGAGCAGACGCCGCGCGGCGAGCGCAGCTACGATATCTATTCGCGCCTGCTCAACGACCGCATCATCTTCTTGGGCGAGGAGATCAACTCCGTCAGCGCCAACCTGGTCGTTGCCCAGCTGCTGCATCTTGAGAGCCAGGATGCCGAGAAGGATATCTCGCTCTACATCAATTCGCCCGGTGGCGAGGTCTACTCCGGCCTGGCGATTCTTGACACTATGAACTTCATCAAGCCGCAGGTCTCCACCATTTGCGTCGGTATGGCTGCATCCATGGCCGCTGTGCTGCTTTCGGCCGGCGCCAAGGGCAAGCGCTTCTGCCTGCCGCACTCCAAGGTCATGATTCACCAGCCCAGCGGCGGTGCCCAGGGTCAGCAGACCGAGATCGAGATCGTGGCCGAGGAGATCAAGAAGACCCGTCGCGAGCTCAACCAGATCCTGTCCGACGCCTCGGGCCAGCCCATCGAGAAGGTCCAAGCCGACACCGAGCGCGACAATTATCTGACTGCTGCCGAGGCCCTCGACTACGGCCTGGTCGACCGTATCGTCACCTCGCGCGATCTCGCCGCGAAGGACGCCTAGGATGGCAGGTAACATGCAGGACAACTTTGACGAGAACGGCAACCCCATCCGCTGCTCCTTCTGCGGAAAAGAGCAGGGGCAGGTACGCCGTCTCGTAAAGGGCCCGACCAACATCTTTATCTGCGACGAGTGCGTCGCCGCCTGCTCCGAGATCTTGGAGGAGTCGCTGGCTTCGGACTTTATGGACGCTGCCCGCAACGGCAAGCTGCCGGGCTTCCTCAACGACCACGGTCAGGCTGCATCCCAGCCCGCCGTGGACCCCGAGACCGAGGGCTTTGAGCTCGAGGACGACCGCCAGGTCATCACGCACGTGCCGACGCCGCACGAGATCTATGACGAGCTTTCGGCCTATGTTATGGGTCAGGAGGACGCCAAGCGTGCCATGTCGGTTGCCGTGTACAACCACTATCGCCGCGTGATCGAGGGCGGTGCTGCGGTGTCTGCCTTTGACGACGGTTTGGGCTCGCAGCTCGATGTTGATATGGACGAGGTAGAGCTCGCCAAGTCCAACATCCTGCTGCTCGGTCCCACCGGTACCGGCAAGACCTTGTTGGCCCAGACGCTCGCGCGCATCCTCGAGGTGCCGTTTGCCATCGCCGATGCCACCGCGCTCACCGAGGCCGGCTATGTGGGCGAGGACGTGGAGAACATCCTGCTCAAGCTCATCAACGCCGCCGATGGCGACATCGAGCGCGCGCAGGTGGGCATTATCTACGTGGACGAGATTGACAAGATTGCCCGCAAGGCCGAGAACCTCTCCATCACCCGCGACGTTTCGGGCGAGGGCGTTCAGCAGGCGCTGCTTAAGATTCTTGAGGGCACGGTGGCCAGCGTTCCGCCCACCGGCGGCCGCAAGCATCCCCAGCAGGAGCTGCTGCAGATTGACACGACCAACATCCTGTTCATCTGCGGCGGTGCCTTTGTGGGTCTGGACAAGATCATCGCCGATCGCGTGGGCAACAAGGGCGTGGGCTTTAACTCCGAGATCGCCGGCCCCACCTCGGTCGACGAGAACGACCTGCTGCGTCAGGTGCTCCCTCAGGACCTCAACGCCTTTGGCATGATCCCCGAGTTTGTGGGACGTACGCCCGTCGTCACCCAGACGCAGGCGCTCGACGAGGACGACTTGGTGTCGATTCTAACCGAGCCCAAGAACGCCGTGGTGCGCCAGTACCGCAAGATGTTCCAGCTCGAGGACGTCGATCTTGAGTTTGAGGACGCGGCCCTGCACGAGATCGCCCGCATGGCGCTCGCTCGCAAGACCGGCGCCCGCGGCCTGCGCTCCATCTGCGAGGACGTGCTGCAGCAGACGATGTTCGACCTGCCCAGCGAGGAGGGCGTTTCCAAGGTCATCGTGACCGAAGCCTCCGTAAAGGGCGAAGAACAGCCCCAACGCATCTACGGGTAAACCAGCCAAAAACGTGCTTGCAAATAGCCTCCGACCACCCGCGGTCGGAGGCTATTTTATATATACGCAATAACCCCAACTACCTGTGTTATTCTGTGTGTTCGTTTAAGCCTCAGCGAAGTCATATCAGACTGAAGTAATCGATACCTAAGGCGTGTCCGCCTGCTTGGTTTTCGTAGATTCCGCACGAGCCGAAGAGCACTTAATGTGCTCTTCGTGCGAGCCAGGACCTGAC
>DBFCNY010000240.1:0-2268 GCA_048298285.1 Collinsella sp. | reverse complement strand
ACCTGGGCGGCATTGTTGGACTGGGGCTTAGGTGCCGGAGCGGTGGCAGGCGCGGGGGCCGCAACGGGCTGAGGCGCAGGCGCTGCAGGCTTGGAGGCTGACACGGACGCAGAACGGGGCGCAGGCTGGGCAGTCGGAACAGCAGCTCCGCGGTCCCAAGGCATGCCACCCTGGCGCGCGGACGTAGCAGCAGGGGCAGCGGATGCCGCCGGAGCGGCAGCACGGGCGCCCGAAATGAGCGTCGGCTGTTGGGCAGCAGCGGGTACGGATGCTGCAGGCGCGGCGGCCTGAGCAGCAGCCACGCTCGCCGGCACGGCGCCGTTGGCAACCATGGCCTCCAGACGTGCCACGCGCTCGGCCAATGCCTCAATCGTTAAATCAGCCTCGGGACGCGCCAGACGCGTGCAGGCAATCTCGAGCACCAGGCGCACGTCGCTCGCGCCCCTCATCTCCAGTGCGGCATCGTCGAGCACCGTCAGCACGCGGGCCAGGCGGTCGGCAGGATGCTCGCCAAAGGCAGCGGCCTCGGCAGCAAGCGCCTCGGCCTGCTCCGAGCCGCCCTCAAACAGCTCGGCACGGGCACCGGCAACGCAGGCAACGTACACGTCACGCACATGCGCCACCAGGTCGCGCGTCAGCTCAAGCAGGTCATTGCCCTCCTCGACCTGCACACGAATCAGTCCATAGAGCTCGGCAACATCGCGATCGGCAATGGCGCGGGAAAACTCGCCCAGGATCTGGTCCGAAACCTCGCCCAAAAGCGAGCGGGCGTCGTCCGCATGCACAGAACCGTTGCCAAAGACGCTCAGCTGCTCCAGCGTGGACAGCGCGTCGCGCATGCCGCCCTTGGCATGGCGCGTCACGATAGCCAGCGCCTCGTCGTCGTAATCGAAGCCCTCCTGCTCGCACACGTATGCCAAGCGATACTCGATATCCTCGTTGCCGATGCGATGGAAATCGAAACGCTGGCAGCGCGAGAGGATGGTCTCCAGAATCTTTTGCGGGTCGGTGGTGCACAGCACAAAGATCACGTGTGCCGGCGGCTCCTCAAGCGTCTTGAGCAGCGCGTTGAACGCCGCCGTCGTGAGCATGTGGACCTCGTCGATGATATAAATCTTGTACTTGCCGCGCACTGGGGCAAAGTTGACGGAGTTGATGATCTCCTCGCGCACGTTGTCCACGCCGGTACGGCTTGCGGCATCGAGCTCGTAGACATCCGGGTGGTTGCCCTCGGCGATGAGCTCGCACTCCTCGCAAGTACCGTCGGGCATGCAGCCGCTTGCACCCTCGGCGCGCGCCGCCTCGGCATTGCGGCACAGCAGCGCCTTGGCCAGAATGCGCGCCATGGTGGTCTTGCCCGTGCCGCGCGGTCCGCAGAACAGGTAGGCGTGGGACAGGCGCCCCTCGGTGATGGCGTGCTCGAGCGTCGAGACGATATGTTGCTGGCCCACCACGGAGTCGAAGGTGAGCGGGCGATACTTTCGGTACAACGATTCCATGGGTGCTCCCCCGGGTATACTGAGTCTTGTTGCCGCGGCGGCCATGCGGTCGCACGGCATACTGCATTCCATAATACCCGTACGGCGAGCCCGCCGCGATAGGAGTCCAAAGAGCATGGCAGACGCAGAGAGCAACCTCGTCCCCTCCGAAGCAGCCGACCAGGTCGAGGTCGCGCTCGAGGAGCAGGCCGCAGCCGACGACGGCATCCTGTACCTCAACGAGTACCAGTACGAAAACGACCTGGTCACCGACTTCGCCCGCCTGGTCGCCTCGCCCAGGCGTCGCGGCTCGCTGTATGTCGCCGCGGCAATTGCCGCGCTCATCGGCATCGGCATGCTGGTGGCCGGCGGCAACTGGATCAAGTTTGGCGTCGTCCTGATCGTGTTCGGCGCCTTTTTGGCCTGGTGGAGCAAAAACCTGCACCACACCCTCGCCCGCGACTTTATCGACGCCGTTGAGGCCGACGAGTCCATGGGTGGCCGCTATCGCCGCGTCGCCGCCAACGAGGACGGCCTGATGGTTTGGGGCAAGAGCGGCAAGTCACAGTTCTTCCCGTTTGAAAAGCTCGACCACGTGCTCGACGGCGAGCGCATCTTTGTGGCCATGTTCGCCGACCAGGGCGTGACGATCCCTAAGGACACCTTTGTCCGCGGCGATGCCGAGCAGTTCGGTCCCTTCCTCAAGGCCCGCATCAACAAAAAACTCCGCATCGAGACCAAACGCAAGAAGATGAAGGCAGAAAAGGCCGCCGTCGAGGCCAAGCAGGGC
>DBFCNY010000239.1:0-11639 GCA_048298285.1 Collinsella sp. | reverse complement strand
GCTCAGATGCCGCTGCGGTGCCGTTCCAGTCCATTATGGCCAACGCGCTCGACGTGCTGGGTATCCCGCACACGAAGTAGGGGGTTACAATCTTTGGGGCGTGGTTTGTTGTCCCATATGAGGGGTGTTCACATGCCCTGCACCACGCATGCGCGGCGCTGGGATACAATACGCCGATAGCATTATTTAGGTTTACAGGGGAGCTGCAATGATAGAGATCGCCGTCAACAACCTCGCGGCCGCAACAGGGGCCCGAACCGTGACGGGAGAAGTCGATCGGGTATGCCGCGGGTGCGTTATCGACTCGCGCCAGGTCGAGGAAGGGACGATTTTCGTCGCCTTTCCCGGTGAAAACGTCGACGGCAATGATTTTGCTTCCCGTGCCGTCCAGTCGGGTGCCGGCGCCGTCGTGATGACGCGTGAGCCCGAGGCCGAGCTGGTCTCGCTGGCGCAGGACAAGGGCTGTGCCATCTTGCTGACCGATGATCCCGAGGAGTTTCTGCTGCGTTTGGCGCACGCGTATCGCCTGGAGCTTGGCTGCCTGGTCGTTGGCATTACCGGTTCCATCGGCAAGACGACGACCAAGGACGTTCTCGCCGCTGTGCTCTCCAAGCGCTATCGTGTCTGGGCCACCAAGGGCAATTTCAATAACCTGATCGGCATGCCGCTCACGGTGCTTTCCGCTCCGGCCGATACCGAGGTCCTGGTGCTCGAGATGGGCATGAATCATTTCCACGAGATCGAGCGCCTGTCTCTGTCTGCCAATCCCAACCTTGCCATCGTGAGCAAGATCGGCACCTCTCATATCGGCATTTTGGGCAGCCGCGAGAACATCGCCCGCGCTAAGGCCGAGATCGTACAGGGCATGTGCGCCGCCGGCGACAATTTGCCGCTGCTGGTTTTGGGCGGCGAGGACGACTTTACGCCGTTCATTCGCGATACGTTCGCCCAGCCTGCTGGTATCGACGTGATGCTGGCCGGCGTCTCGGACGATGATGAGGTCCGTGCCCGCGACATTCGCGTTGATGACGAGGGCCGTCCGGTCTTTACGCTCGATTTTGGCCAGGGTGAGACGATCGATACCATGCTTGCCATCCCCGGCGTGCAGTCCGTTCCTAATGCCGTTAAGGCCGCTGCGGTTGCCTATCGCCTGGGCGTGACGCCCGAGCAGATCGATGCTGCCTTTAGGGGTCTCACGATCACCGGACACCGCCAGGAGATCAAGCGCGCCAAGAGCGGTGCACGCGTCATCGATGACTCCTATAACGCCAGTGCCGAATCCATGGCTGCTGGCCTCGATCTGCTGTGCTCGCTTTCGTGTACGGGGTCTCGCATGGCGATCCTGGGCGAGATGGGCGAGATGGGCGATGAGGCTCCTCGCATGCATGAGCTCGTGGGCGCCTATGCCGCCGCCAAGAAGCTCGACATGCTGGCGTGCGTGGGTGGTGAGCTGGCCCAGCTTATGGCCGATGCCGCACGCATGATGGGCATGGACGAGGACCGCATCCAGGTGTTCTCCGATTATCAGCAGGTGCTCGACCGCATGGGCGGCGCGCTTGAAAAACATGATGTTGTACTGGTCAAGGGTTCCCGCTTTGTTGAGCTCGACCGCTTTGTGGAAGGTGTGTGCTAGCCCATGTTCGGCAATCCCTCGTATCCAACGTATCAGGCTTTTTTGGGGCTTGGCATCGCCGCTGCCATTGCGCTGCTGCTCATGCCGTGGTGGATCAAGCTACTTAAGGTCGAGGGTATCGGCCAGCAGGTTCGTGCCGACGGCCCCAAGCGTCATTTGGTTAAGCAGGGAACGCCCACCATGGGTGGCGTTGTCATTCTCGTCGCGATTTCGCTGACCTGCCTGCTGATGGGCAAGCTCACCACCGAGCTCGTGCTCGTGCTGCTCGCCACGCTGGCGACAGGCGTGCTGGGCCTGATCGACGACCTGACCTCCGTTACGCATGGGCGCTCGCTCGGTCTGACGCCTCATGCCAAGATGATCGGCCTAACCATTATCTGTGTCACCTTTACGGTACTTGCCGTTAACTGGTGCGGCGTCGCCCCCGAGATTCGTTTTCCCGGCGGCCTGACGATTGACCTTGGCGTGCTTTCGACCACCATCTGCGGCCTTTCGTTCCCGTGGCTCTACATTGTCTTTTGCTGGCTGATGATCGCCGGTCTTTCTAATGCCGTGAACCTGACCGATGGCCTTGACGGTCTTGCTGGCGGCACCTCCATGATTGCCATGCTCGCCATGGCTGCCATGGCGTTTTTGCACGGAGACGTGAACCTGTCCATCTTCTGCACCGCGTGTGCCGGTGCCTGCTTGGGCTTTCTGTGGTTCAACTGCTATCCGGCGAGCATCTTTATGGGCGATACCGGCTCGCTTGCCCTAGGCGCCGCGTTTGCCTGCACGTCCATCATGACCAACACCGAGGTCGTCTCCCTCATCATCGGCGGCCTGTTTATCGTTGAGACCCTGTCGGTCATGATTCAGGTTGTCTACTTCCACTTTACGCACAAGCGCGTCTTCCTTATGGCGCCCATCCATCATCATTTCGAAAAGAAGGGCTGGGCCGAGACCAAGGTCGTCATCCGTTTTTGGATTATCGCTGCGGCCTTTGGTGCCGTTGGCCTTGCCCTGTTCTTCCAGTTGGGATAGTGGTCTTTCATGCCTCTTGCTGATGTCTTTAGCCTGCTCGTTTTGGGTCAGGGCAAATCCGGTCTCGATGTCGCCCGCTGGGCGCTGGCACATCCCGAGCGCGTAAGCGCCGTTACCGTGTATGGCGGCGGCACCTCTGAGCCCAATGACGCCACGCGTGCGCTCGAGGCTGCTGGTGCGTCGATTGTCTATGGGACCGAACAGGTCGAGGGCGCCTATGACGTATGCGTGACGTGCCCGGGCATCTCGGAGTTCTCGGGCTTCTTTAAGGCCGGGCGCGAGCATGCCGCCCAGATTATGGGTGAGCCCGAGTTTGCCTATCGCCTGTCGCCCGATAACTGGATTGCCATCACGGGCACCAACGGCAAGACGACCACCACGTCGCTGACTGATTATCTGCTTAAGGCTGCCGGCGAGGCCAGCGTTGCTGTCGGCAACATCGGCGAGCCGCCGGTCAACGAGATTGACGGCCGAGCCCACAACGAGTGGTTTGTGGCTGAGCTCTCGAGCTATCAGATTGCTACGACAACCGAGCTCCACCCCCGCGTGGCGGTGCTGCTCAACATCACTCCCGACCACTTGGGCTGGCATAAGAGCCATAAGAACTATGCGCTTGCCAAGATCAAACTGTTTGACAATATGGTCGATGACGATCTGGTGGTTGTCGACGTCGAAGACGCCGGCATTCACGAGTTCGATGAGTACATCTACACGCCGGGTCGTCGCATCTGCAAGGTTGCCTTTGACGAGCCTGAGGGCGAGGATGCCGCCTTTGTGCGCGATGGCAAGATGATCGTGCGTCTAAAGGGTGTCGAGACCCCGCTCATCGCTACATCCGAGCTCAAGATCTCGGGCCATCACAATGTTATCAATGCTCTGTGCGCTGCCACGGCTGCCTTGGCGGTCGGTGCCGATGTCGATGGTGTCTGCCGCGGTCTTGCCTCGTTCCAGCCGCTCGAGCACCGCGTGGAGCCGTGTGGCGAGATTGGCGGCGTGCGCTACGTCAACGATTCCAAGGCGACCAACACCGATGCGGTCGAGAAGGCACTGACGGCATTTCCCGATGACGACGTGATCTTGCTGCTCGGCGGCCACGATAAGGGCACGCCGCTCACGGACTTCGCGCGCGTCGTTATGGACAACGTGCGCTCGGTCGTCTGCTTTGGCGATGCGCGCGAGCGCTTCACCGCCGCTATGGACGAGGCTGATGTCGATGGCGATGTGGATATCGCCCAGGCGGATGACCTGCGCGACGCCGTGGACGTTGCCCGTTCGCTTTCGAGCCGTGGTGACGTGATCTTACTTTCTCCTGCCTGCTCTTCGTTCGATGAGTTCTCGGGCTATGAGGAGCGCGGCCGCGTGTTTAAGGACTACGTGGCTCAGCTTGCCGCTACAGCGAAATCACAAATGGAATAGGGGTTGCGGTGAGAGAGGAGAGCCCCCGACAAGGTATGAGGAGGCCCGACTCGGACCGTGCTTCCTCACGTCGCACCACACCGCGTTCCAGCCGCGGCGGGCAGTCGTTTAGCGAACGCTATATTGCCGGCGTTCCCGCCCGTATCATGCGCCCCCGTTTGATATTCATGGCCTGCTTGTTTACCTTGGTATGCTTTGGCCTGCTGATGGTGTACTCGGCGTCTTCGGTCGAGGCGCTGCACGAGAATGGCTCGGCGACGTTTTTTCTGGGTCGACAGGCCGCGTTTGCCGTGGTCGGTGTTCTGGCGCTGATTGCCATCGTGCGCGTTTTGCCGGACAGCTGGTTTGGGGAGGATGTGCTCAGGATCTTCCTCATAGGCATGATAGGGCTACTGTTTTTGGTGTTCTTGGTGGGCAGCGGCAGCCGTGGCGCCACGCGCTGGCTCAACATCGCCGGCATTCAGTTCCAGCCTTCCGAGTTTTTAAAGCCATTTGCCATTGCGTATTCGGCCATCATGCTTGATCGCTTCTTTTCGCCCGGTGGCAACATCAACGAATTCCTCCGCAAGATGGGCATCTACCTGGGCATTTCGCTCTTTCTGATCTTTATCCAGCCCGATTTCGGTACTGTCCTGATCATCCTGTTGACCCTCATGTGCATGGCGTTGTTTGCGGGTCTCGACCCCAGATTTATCATCGGCGTGCTAATCTTCGGCATTCTCGTGATCGTGATTGCGCTTGTCGCAGAGCCGTACCGTATGGTGCGTATTCAGGTTGCCTTGAACCCTTGGGCCGACGAGTATGGTGACGGCTATCAGGCCACGCTTGCCATTATGGCCTTTGCCTCGGGCGGTCTGTTCGGCCGTGGCATCGGCAACTCAACCATGAAGTACTCGTATCTGCCCGAGGCGCACAATGACTACATCCTGGCCATCATTGGCGAGGAAGTCGGTTTTGTCGGAACCGTGCTGTTCTTCTTGGTGTTTGCGATGCTGATCTACTCGGCGTTTCGCATTGCCGAGCAGGCGACCGATCGCCGGGGCGCGCTTATGGCGTCTGGCTCCGCGGTCATTCTCGCAGTGCAGTTTTTGATTAACGCGTTGGGCATCCTCAACGTGTTTCCCATGACGGGCAAACCGTTGCCGTTTATTAGCTACGGCGGTTCGTCGATTATTGTGTCGCTTATGCTTGCCGGGTTGATCCTGCGCGTTTCGTACGAGAGCGCCCGTCGCGATGAGTACGACCGTCGCCGCGAGAGCTTTGCCGTTATGGATGAGAGTACCGCCGGCGTGCCCCACGTGCGCGGCGAGCGATCTTCGCGTAACGGTTTTACCGTCCTGGATGGCTCTGCGACCGAGCCGGCAGCCCGCCCGCGTCAGCGAACGGCGCCGCAAGGTCGTCCTCAGCGCCCCACTCCTCGCAATGCGGGCGGCGGATATAATCGGATCGATTTGAACTCGGACCCGTCGGCGCGTCTGCGCACCGACGACCAGGGACCGCGTGTACGAAGGGACTACCATGACCGATAAAATGACCGTTGCTATTGCAGCCGGCGGCACGGCTGGACACATCAACCCCGCGCTCGCCTTGGCCGAAGAGCTGCGTGACCGTGGCCACCATGTTGTGTTCGTGGGCCAGTCGCGCAAGCTCGAGGGTCGTCTGGTCCCCGAGGCTGGGTTTGATTTTGTGCCCATTACGGTCACGGGCTTCGACCGCTCCCGTCCTTGGACGGCGCTGACCTCGCTGTGGCGTGTCAACAAGGCCAAGCGTGCTCTCGCCAGTCATTTCTCAAAGGTCGGCAAGCCCGATGCTGCCGTCGGTTTTGGTGCCTATGTCGAGGTTCCGCTGCTGGGGTGGTGCAAGGGCGCAGGCGTTCCGTATCTGCTGCATGAGCAGAACTCTGTTCCGGGACTGGCCAACAAGATGATGAACTCCCACGCCGCCCGCGTGTGCATCTCGGTGCCGGCAGCGCGTTCGGTCTTTGAGCGCGAAGGTGACCCTGACCACGTGCTCATGACCGGCAACCCCGTACGTCGCTCGGTGATCGAGGGCGATCGCGCTCGCGGCCGCAAGGCACTTGGCGTTCCCGAGGACGCTACGCTGCTGCTCGTCTTTGGCGGTTCACTTGGCGCCCAGCACCTCAACGAGCGTGTGGCTTCGCTCAAAAACGAGCTGCTTTCGCGCAAGAACCTCTATGTGTTGCATTCGACGGGTGCCGACGGCTTTGAGGAGACCGAGCGCGCTTTGGCGCTGACGCCCGAGGAGGCGAAGCGTTACCGCGTCCAGCCTTACATCGACAACATGGGCGATATGCTGGCTGCTGCCGATTTGGTGCTCTCGCGTTCGGGCGCATCGAGCGTGGCCGAGATCGCTGCACTCGCCGTGCCTTCGGTGCTCGTGCCGTACCCGCATGCGACGGCCGACCACCAAACCACCAATGCCCGTTATCTGGTCGACGCTGGGGCCGGCGTGCTCTGCGCCGATGCCGATATCGACGGTTCTGCCTTTGCCGATGAACTGCTGCACCTGGTCGATGACGCGGCGGCGCGCGACGCCATGCGTCAGGCGGCGCGTGGTCTGGCTCAGGATAGGGCCGCCGCTCTTCTGGCGGATGCGGTAGAGGGTTTGCGTTAGTTAGACGGGATATCGTCGGTCGCCCTCGCGCTGATGCGGTAGGTGCGGTACAGTTAACGAGTTACAGGCAGTGTTTACGCAAGGAGTACACGAGCACATGGCTGATTCCCAGACTGCAACCTCCGCGCCCGAGTTTAAGAGCGCCCACTTTATCGGTATCGGCGGCGCCGGCATGAGCGGCATCGCCCTCGTTCTTCACGAGCGCGGTTATGCCGTTACCGGCTCCGACCTTAAGACGTCACGTTATATCCGCCAGCTTACCCGCGCTGGTGTGAAGGTGCATGTGGGCCATGAGGCCGCCACGATCGACGAGGTCAAGCCCGACGTGGTTGTTGTCTCCACCGCTATTCCGGAGTCCAACCCTGAACTCGTGCGCGCTCGCGAGCTTGGTATTCCCGTGTGGCCCCGTGCCAAGATGCTCTCTGCTTTGGGCCACGGCTACACCACCGTCGCTGTTGCCGGCACGCATGGCAAGACCACCACGTCTTCGATGTGCGCCACCATGCTCGACCGCATGGGTCTGGATCCGAGCTTCTTGATCGGTGGCATCGTCGAGGGCTATGACACGAACGGCAAGAACGGCTCGGGCGACTACTTTGTCGCTGAGGCCGACGAGTCCGACAGCTCCTTCCTGTTCCTGAACCCCAACGTGGTCATCGTGACCAACGTCGAGGCCGACCACCTCGATCACTACTCGGGTATCGAGGAGATCGAGGCAACTTTCGCCAAATTCATGAGCCTGGTGGGCGAGGACGGCACCGTCATCGTCTGCGGTGAGGACCCGCATCTGGTCGAGCTCGCCAAGTCGACGGGTCGTCACGTGCTTTCCTACGGCTTTGCCGAGAGCAACGACATCGTCTGCATGCACCCGGATGTCAAGGGCATCCAGAGCGATTTTATCGTTCGCTTTGAGGACGGCACTGAGCACGCTGTGGAGATCAAGAGCAATCCCGGTCGCCACAACATGCTCAACGCCACGGCGGTGCTCACCGTCGCCCATGTCCTGGGCCTTGACATCGACGCCGCCGCCAAGGCGCTCTCGAGCTTTGAGGGCGTCCGCCGTCGCTTTACCCACGTGGGCGATATCGATGGCATCACCGTGGTCGATGATTACGGCCATCACCCCACCGAGATCAAGGCGACGCTTGCTGCTGCTTCGTCGCTGGGCTACAAGCACGTCGACGTCGTGTTCCAGCCGCACCGCTATTCGCGCCTGCAGGCCCTGTGCGACGACTTTGCCGATGCATTTGCCAATGCCGATAAACTGCTGCTGATTGATGTGTTCTCGGCTGGCGAGATGCCCATTCCGGGTGTCACCTCTAAGATGCTCGCCGATACCGTGCGCGCCAAGCATCCTGGCAAGGAGGTCGTGTACTGCTCCAGCCGTCTTGAGCTCAATCAGGAGCTCGAGCAGATGGTGGGCGAGGGCGACCTGCTGCTCACTATGGGTGCCGGTGACGTTACGACCGTCGGTCCCGAGTTCATTGAGTATCTGACTGCCAAGAAAGACGCTTAAGTCTAATGGGTCTGTTTAACGCCGTCATGGCGCTCTCGGGCATGATCGACACGGATGTGATCGAGGACGAGCGCCTTGCGCGTCATACGAGCTATCGTATCGGCGGCAAGGCCGACCTCTTTGTGACGTGCCATAGCTATCATGCCCTCCGCCGCGCCGTGGCGGTGCTCGATCGCGAGCAGGTGCCGTGGGTCATCATCGGCAAGGGCTCCAATCTGCTGGTTGCCGATGGCGGTTATCGCGGCGCCGTCATTTCGCTCGGACGTGAGTTTCAGCGCACGGTTGTTGCCGATGACGGTTGTACGCTGACGGTCGGTGCGGGCGTGATGTTTGCGCGCCTGGTCAACGATGCCCTGTCGCGTAGCCTCTCGGGCCTTGAGTTTGCCGTTGGCATCCCTGGTTCGGTTGGCGGTGCGATATCTATGAATGCCGGCACACGGACCGAGTGGATTGGCTCGCTGGTTGAGGATGTCGTAACGTTTGACCCGGCATCCGGTATCAAACATTATGCGGGGTCCGAGATCACTTGGGGCTACCGCGAATGTAGCCTTCCCCGCAATGAGATCATCCTCGAGTGCGTGCTCAAGCTTAAACTGGCGCCCAAGGCCGACATTCGCGAGCGCATGGAGCGGTACCTGACGAGGCGCAAGCGTACACAGCCCATGGGTCGCGCATCCTGCGGGTCGGTCTTTCGCAACCCGCCCGATGCGAGCGTGGGCAAGCTTATCGAGGATTGTGGATTAAAGGGTTTTTCGATTGGCGGCGCGGAAGTTTCGCCCGTTCACGCTAATTTTATCGTTAATAACGGAACTGCCTCGGCCGATGACGTTGCCGCGGTTATCAGACATGTGCACGGAAAGGTGAGGGAGGCGTATGGCATCGAGCTCAGACCGGAAGTTAAATTCCTCGGCTTCTAGAGCATCGAAACCCACCTTCCGCCGCGCCGGAGGGCGTTCCGGCGCGCCTGCCAAACCTCAACGCAATACCGTCGCGCACTCTAAGTCTGTCGGGCATGCTCGACAGACCAGTCGTCCGGTCGTCGGCTCGCAGCTCGGTAATCGTCCGGCCGCAAAAAAGTCCTCGCGTCCCTCGGTGACGTCAAAGCCTGTTATGGGCGCCAAGCCTGCCCGTCCCATGGCAACTCCTAAGCCACCGACGGGAACTAAAACGCTGCGTCCGGGTCGCACGCTGGGCGCATCGAAACCGCGCTCGCTGACATCGGTGCCGGCTACCGCCAAGAAGCCTTCGGGTAAAAAAGGCGTCAACCCGTTGTCTTCACTTGGGGCGATGGCAAATAAAACATCAGACGCCGCTTCTGTCGTTACAGGCAAAGGCAAAATCGTGGGCGGCGTTCTGGCCGTCTTGGCCGTGCTCGTCGTCGTTGCCATCGTGGTGATTAACTCTGGATTGTTTACCGCCACTGATATTCAGATTCAAGGCAGCGAGCATGTGACGAAGCACGATGCTATCCAGCTGATCGATTTGCCCGAGGGAACGTCGCTTTTTAACGTCGATCCCGACCAGATTACCGAGGACCTCAAGCAGAACCCGTGGGTCTCGGGCGTGGATGTTCAGCGTCAGTTCCCGCATACGCTCATCATTACGCCTATGGAGCGCAAGGTCATCGCAATTGCCTATATCAGCTCCGATGACCTAGCCTGGGCCATCGGGGATGATGACACCTGGATCGCCCCGCTGTCGACGTCGGTCGAAGTGGACGACCAGGGCAACGTCATCACGACAGGGCAGGGCTCAAATACCCTGACCGGCATCGATGCCGCACTGGCGCTCGCTAAGCACTATGGCGCGGTGTTGCTGACTGATGTCTCGGCGGATGTCGCTCCAGTTTCCGGCCAGGCGGTGAGCTCCAAGGCCGTTAAGGCCGGCCTGGATTATGTGCGTGGTTTTTCGAGCGAGTTCTTGGGACAAGTCAAGGATATTTCCACGCCTTCGGTCGAAGCCATCTCGGCAAACCTCAATAACGGCATTGAGGTGTCGCTGGGCGATTCGGACGATATCGCCAAGAAGGAACGCGTAGTCACCAAGTTGCTTTCGCAGGTAGAGGGCGTAACGTATATCAATGTGCGCTCTCCGGGCAACTACACATTTAGGAATGCTCCGACCTCATAGCGCTGGTTGATGCTTTGTTGAGTGGCCATACCACGCCGTTTATCTGGTTTGTTTGGTTTTCACGGTCAATTATTTGACTGATACGTTCATAATGTGCAACCATAATACGGTTTACCTTTGCATTTACTTTCAACCTGAAGGTTAATGTGCGCAGGGGTCGACCCATGCTATGGCTATAACCTTTGTTCGGAGGACCGACATGCACGAGACAGAGATCAACAACTACCTTGCCGTCATTAAGGTGGTCGGCGTCGGCGGCGGCGGTACCAACGCGGTCAATCGAATGATCGAAGAGGGCATCCGCGGCGTCGAGTTTGTTGCCATCAACACCGATGCTCAGGCACTCGCGATCTCTGATGCCGATATCAAGGTGCACATCGGCACCGACCTTACCCGCGGCCTGGGCGCCGGCGCCAACCCCGAGGTTGGCCGCAAGGCTGCCGATGAGTCCCGCGACGACATTGCCGAGGCGCTCGCTGGCGCCGACATGGTGTTCATCACCTGCGGCGAGGGCGGTGGCACCGGTACCGGCGCTGCTCCCATCGTTGCCGATATCGCGATGAACGAGGTCGGCGCACTGACCGTCGCCGTCGTGACCAAGCCCTTCACCTTCGAGGGCCGCAAGCGCAAGAAGAGCGCCGAGGAGGGCATTAAGACCCTCTCCGATTGCGTCGATACCATGATCGTCATCCCCAACGATAAGCTGCTCGACATCGCCGAGAAGAAGACTACCATGCTCGAGGCCTTCGCGATTGCCGATGGCGTCCTTTCCCAGGGCACCCAGGGCATCACCGACCTCATCACCGTCCCCGGTATCATCAACCTGGACTTCGCCGATGTTAAGACCATCATGAAGCAGGCCGGTACCGCCATGATGGGTATCGGTACCTCTTCTGGGGATACCCGTGCCGTCGACGCTGCCCAGCAGGCCATCTCCAGCCCGCTGCTCGAGAGCTCCATCGATGGTGCCACACGCGTGCTGCTCTCCATCGCCGGTTCCAAGGACCTGGGCATCCAGGAGATCAGCGACGCCGCCGACGTTGTCGCCAACGCCGTCGACCCCGAGGCCAACATCATCTTCGGTACCGTTGTCGACGAGTCCCTGGGCGATCAGGTGCGTATCACCGTCATCGCTACGGGCTTCTCCGACTCCAACGTCAACCGTCAGGACGAGCTCTTTGCTGCTCAGCAGTCTCAGAGCAAGGCCGCTGCCTCCGCTGAGCCGCAGCGCACCGCTCCGGCCACCAGCCCGGCTCAGGCCGCTCCGACCCGCAACGTCGGTGGCAC
>DBFCNY010000238.1:0-2027 GCA_048298285.1 Collinsella sp. | reverse complement strand
TGTCCGGCCAGCTCAATGCCGAAAACTTTGCCATGGCCTTTGGCGACGTGTACACCTTTGGCCCCACCTTCCGCGCCGAAAACTCCAACACCACGCGCCATGCCGCCGAGTTTTGGATGATTGAACCCGAGATGGCATTTGCCGACCTCAACGACTACATGGATAACGCCGAGGCCATGCTCAAGTACGTTCTTAAGGACGTTATGGCCACCTGCCCCGACGAGCTCAACATGCTCAACAAGTTTGTGGACAAGGGTCTGCTTGAGCGCCTGGACCATGTCGCCAACTCCGACTTTGCCCGCGTCGCCTATACCGAGGCCGTCGAGATCCTGGAGCAGGCAGTCGCCGCCGGCCACAAGTTTGACTATCCCGTGAGCTGGGGCATCGACCTGCAAACCGAGCACGAGCGTTTCCTGACCGAAGAGCACTTTAAGCGCCCGACCTTCGTAACCGACTACCCGGCCGAGATCAAGGCCTTCTACATGCGCATGAACGAGGACGGCAAGACCGTCGCCGCCGCCGACTGCCTGGTTCCCGGTATCGGCGAGATTATCGGCGGCTCCCAGCGCGAGGAGCGCCTGGATCTGCTCGAGGCCCGCATCAAGGACCTGGGCATGAATCCCGAGCAGTACAAGTACTACCTTGACCTGCGCCGCTACGGTTCCTGCAAGCACGCCGGCTACGGTCTGGGCTTCGAGCGCTTGGTGATGTACCTCACCGGCGTGGGCAACATCCGCGACGTCCTGCCGCACCCGCGCACCGTGGGTAACGCCGACTTCTAATCGCCATAGCGCCACCAAACGCGTTCCAGTGCATCATGCCAGCGCCTCTCGGCAAGCCGAGGGGCGCTTTTTCAACAGCATCCGTCAAGCTTTTGGCAAGGTTTTGGTCAGTTAGGCAGGGTTGTTGAAAACTCGACCCGCCGTTTGCCGGCAGCCATCGACCGTCCAAGGCGTCATGCGTCCTTGGCCAGGTTCCGCGCCCTAGGCTCTGATATGCCATCACCAAAAAAGGAAAGGACGTGGGCGCTATGACCGAAGCCGTTGTTGAAAACTACGAGACCACGACCAGGGGCTCCGCCTCGATGGCAGCCTATCGCGCCGTACGCATCCTGCAGCTCTTGAGCGAGAACACCGGCGAGGACAAGGCACTGCTTTCCGACGAGCTGGTCGAGCTCCTCGCCCATCCCGACGACCCCGCCCGCATGCCCATCTCGGCGGCACGCCGCAGCATCTATACCTCGATATCCGCACTTCGTCACGCCGGATACGAAATCGACTATAAACGCGGCGTGGGCTATCGGCTCCTCACCCGCCCGCTTGCTGACGAAGAGATCATACGGCTCCACGGCATGGTCATGCGCAACCGGTCGACGCCCATAGCCATTCGAAAGAGCATGGCGCAGCACCTGGTCGCCATGGCGAGCGCCGATGTTCGCGACTATCTCGATATGCCCGAACCGGCACCGGCCGCCAACGACGCGCCCGTCAAGACAACGCGTCCGCACGCCAAGCGTATCGACACGTGCGAGCTCATCGAACAGGCCATCGACCATGGAACAACCGTCAGCTTTGATATCACAAACGTCCTTACCCGAGGCGAAATCGAGGTGGTGCGGATGACGGTCCGGCCCTTTGCCATCAGGCAGCGCGATGGCGTCTCGTATCTGCTGGGAACGGTCTACGACACCCGAGGCGCCGACGACACCCTGCGCACCGTTGAGGTCAGCCGCATGAGAAACGTCAGCACGCGTTTGCTCGACGGCAAGAAACTCTTTGCTGCGCTAGACGAAGAAGACAGCCCCGCACCCGCAGCATAAGCCCCGTTACCGTCCGTCGTTCCTCAGCACCGCCCATCCGGTTCAGCATTAAAAAACCCGCCAGGTTATTGTAAAAATGGACATCGGCGTTACTATAGTCCCACTTGCACTTTTTCCTAGTGCAGTGTTTCCAGCCATTTTTATACTGGGGGTAATGATATGAAGGACATCACCATCAGCCGCAGGAGCCTTCTTGTCTCCGCTGGCC
>DBFCNY010000237.1:0-4188 GCA_048298285.1 Collinsella sp. | reverse complement strand
CCTTAGACTCTTAGGGCCCGCCCCTGTGGCGTGCCTTGCGCCGCGTGAGTCGCATGCAGCGCGGGCGCGCCGGCAAGGGAGGAAGCGAAGTCGGGCGTGGTTATAGAAATCTCCCGACGTCAGTTTTTCGCGTTGTTCGCGCGCGGAGCGCATGGGGCGAAGAACCCGAAAAAGTGTCGCGGCCCTTGCTGGCCGCCCGCCGGCGTGCGACCCTGCGCGTCCAAGGAGCGCCAGGGCGGGTTTCGAGTCGGAGGGGCGGAGGCGTGCGGTATGGAATCGGGCATGGGCGCCGGGGCTTCCGGACATGGGATGCGATCTGTCGGCGATTGCTGGGGCACTCGCGAGGGTTACGTCGGGACGTCGCGTGGAGGACGAAGGCGCGTTTCCGAGTCGCGGCGCCGCTACCCTAATCGGGACGGCCTCTCCCGTGCCGCTCACGGTCGATATGCTCACGGGGCCGCTGGCGGCGAGGCGGCTCTCCATGCGGAACGACCACGGTGCTGCGCAGCACGTCCGTCGGAAGAAGGAGGACGGCTGATGATGGGCATCAACGAGAAGGACGAGCGTCGCGAGCTGCTCGACGCGGTGGCAGATGCGGGAAGGCTGGCGAGGGGGCTGGACCAGCTGCTCGAGTCCATGGCGCACGCCGACCAGCTGGACCCTCTCGACGTCGAGGGCATACTGGCCCTGAGGTCGATAAGCGAGAGATGCTCCGAGCGCATCGAGGACGCCGCGCGCATCCTGGAGGCTGCAGAACGAGGTCTTTTATGCCGAACTCTCAACGCCGCCCGTCGAAAAGGAACGCTCCGCTCTCGGCGGGGAAGCCGCCGCGTTGCCCGCCCCGCCTCTTCGATTCTGGCAGGCGCCCGGAATTGGGGCGCCCTTGGTCAGCTTAGCCCGTTGATGGTCTCCTCGAGCTCCACCATGTAGGCGACTATCTCATCGATGCTCGGGTAGCTGCCGAACAGCATCGGCCTCATCGAGGCGTAATCGGCTGCCAGCTCGTCGAGCCTGCCCTTTGGAGGGGCGAGCCTGAGCGTGCCGGGCCTCGCATCGGCCAGCTTGGCCCACGGCGTGCGGTAGAACTTCTCTTTGAACCTGACGACCTGTTCGAGGAGGCCAGGCTGCGCTACGGCGCGGCCGAGCACGAACGAGTGGCCGAGGCGGTACATGTCGTAGTAATGGCGGGAGTAGCGCCTGGGCATAGCCTTGCCCTCGGGCCTGTTGGCCTCCTGGTGCAGGATGGTGGCCTTCTCCCAAAACGTGCGCTCGGGACTCGCGGTGCGCACCGTGGTCGACAGCTCGGGCCCGAACGGAACCACGTCCGCCGCGTACGGGGTTATCGCCGCCTCCTCGGAGGGCGACCATGCCGCCATGGGTCCTATCTCCAGCTTGATGGTGTCGAGCGTGCCCGCCGACTCGTAGGAGCGCGGGTAGTCGAAGTACACGGTCTCCTCCTCGGCCCCGCACCTAACGGATGCTTCGGTGCCGAGGGACTCGGAGAGCGTAGCCCTGAGCTTCGGAGCAAAGGCGTCGGCCAGGAAGGCGTTCGTGCGCTCGATGCTGTCGGCCTTGAACCGCTCCTGCGCCGAGTTGCTGCGCGGCTCCCACGGTTCGTCCTCGCCGTAGCCCAGGAGTCGCCAATCGAGTATGAGGTCGATGTCCTCCGAGAAGCGCTCGATGAGCCCGAAAGCCTTCGACAGGCTCGTGCCGCCCTTGAACACCATGGACTCGGCGAAGCCGCTTCTATGGAAAAGGTGGTCCAAGGTGTAGCACACCCAGAAGTCCTTCTCGACGACGGCCGGCGCAAGCGCCATCCTCTGCGCGGCGGCCTCGAAGACCAGTCTGCGCTCGTTGGTCGAGGCCCTAGCGATCCTGTCCATGCTTCGCCTCCCATATCTTCTTCGCGGCGTCGGCAACCCAGGAGGTGAGCCCCGCCGACTCTTCCAGGAACGCGCCGACCTGCTCTTCCGTGAGGTTGCGCGCGAGCGTTCCGATTTCCTCGTCGCCCACGTTCTCGCGCCCGAGCGCCTTGAGGGCCTGCACGATGGTGCAGGTGATCTGCGAGCAGTCGAGCAGGTCGCGGTTGGCGCGGTGCCGGAGCTCGATATCGTACGGCCCGTACTCGTAGCGCTTGTACGGACCGCTGCTGACGTAGACGAGCTTTGCGGGCACCTGCGTGTCGAGGCCCAGCGCATTGAGCGCCGCGTCGCCGGACGGTGCGACGATCCACTTGTTGGCACGGGCGACGGCGCGCACGACCTCGTCGGCGCTGGCCGGCACCTCGGTGCCCATGAGCGCGCTGCGCTCCGGCGCGTAGTAGACGCCGCGGATGGCGCGGGCGATCCCTCCCTTTGCATGCAAGCGCCCGAGCGCGTTGGCGGCATTGCGCCGGCCTGCGACGTCGGAGAAGTCGGCGGCTGTGAAGGCCCTGCCGGCGCCGAAGCTCTCTATGCGCTTTGCGATGGCCTCTGCTTCTGTCATAGCGTTCCTCCTTTTTGATGAAAATAGTATATACCTTTTTCATCAAATTGCCTCTGATTGCCTTGGTCGCCCACGCATTGCGCCTGCGGCCCCTCGCCGCGCCGGCACGCGCGCGTGCGCCCGGAAGCGGTTGCGCCTCCCAATCGCGGCCCGGGATTAGCATCGAGACATCCCGAAGAAATCGTCGCTGGGCCCCTTCTCGCGTTTTGCGCGCCTTCCGGGCGGCGGCGCCTCGCCGAACCCGTTGAAGATCTCCATGACCAGGGCGAGCTGCCTTTGGAGGTCCGCATCAAGCTCATCGGCGTCGCACACGGCGAGGAGCCGCTCCGCCAGGCTCTTCATGGAGTCGCGCAGCGCCCGTTGCGTCCGCGACGACGGCCTCACCGTTATCTCGGTCCCGGTCAGCCTCGCCATGATGTAGTCCTGCCTGCTCATGCCGCTCCAGGCGGCCATGTTGGCGATCAGCTCGTACTCCTCCGGGGTGCAGCGGAACGCCATCGTCTTGCTGCGCTTGCGGGCGCTGTTCTCGCACGGCATCCTATTCGCCCCTCAGCTCGGAGAGCGCGTCGGCGATCTGCGCGCGCTTGGCGGGGAAAAGGTGCGCGTAGCGGTATGTGATGTCGATGGCCTCGTGCCCCACGCGCTCGGCGATGTCGAGGGCGGAGAAGCCCATGTTGATGAGCAGGCTCACGTGGCTGTGGCGAAGGTCGTGGATGCGTATCCGTTTGACGCCCGATGCCTTGCAGCCGCGGTCCATCTCGTGCACGAGGAAGTGCTTCGTGAAGCCGAAGAGCCGCTCGTCGGGCGCCACATCATCGCGCATCTCGATGAACTCCGCCATCTCGTCGCGGAGGAACGCGGGCATCTTGATCGTACGCACCGATTTGCGCGTCTTCGGCTTCGTGACCACGTCCTCGCCGCGCAGGCGCTGGTAGGACTTGTTTATGCGCAGCTCCGACGTCTCCATCAGGAAGTCCGAGGGCGTGAGCGCCATGAGCTCGCCGCAGCGTATGCCCATCCAGTAGAGCACCTCGAAAGCGTAGAAGGCGAGTGGTTTGTCGGAGATGGCCTCCGAGAAGCGGAGGTACTCGTCCTTGGTCCAGAACTGCATCTCGCCAGCCTCCTTGCTGCCCATCTTGTCCACCTTGTGAACGGGGTTCTTCTCCAGGTTGTAGTAGCGCTCAGCGTGGTTAAAGATGGCGTTTAGCTAGTTGTTGATGATCCTCAGGTAAGTGGGCTTGAAGCCGTCGCCGTCCGCCCTTGTTGATCCAGTGAGGGAGTTCTGCCACCTGACGATGTCGACGGGCCGTATGTCGCACATGCGCATGTCGCCGAAGAACGGCAGGAGCTTGCTCTGGATGATGTTCTCCTTGGTGAGCCAGGTGTGTTCGCGGACCCTCGGCCTCACCTCCGCCTCGTAGACCTTGCAGAAGTCGGCGAAGGTCATGTCCATGGCGTCGTCCTTGAGGGCCTTGAAGTTCTTCTCCCACAGAAGCGCCTCGAGTTCGGTCTGGAAACCTTTCTTCGTCTTGTGCCGCTTGGCCCCGCGCGCGTCGCGGTAGTAGAACTGCACGTAGAAGAGCCCCGTCTTCTTGTCCTTATAGGCTGGCATCGTCCACCTCCGGGAAGTAGCGGGCATCGAACAGGTCGCTGCGGACGCGTCCGCGGATCACCACGCGCCCGAGGGCCTCCTGCTCCTTGTTC
>DBFCNY010000236.1:0-20740 GCA_048298285.1 Collinsella sp. | reverse complement strand
CTCTTACACCACGTCTGCGCGCGCGACCGGATACACCCCCATAACTATATGAATTGACCTGCTGACTCCAATGAAGATTGGAGGGTAACGGCCAGGGGTGACGGCCCAGCGCGTGCTATTTACGAGCTATGCGCATTGAAAGCGACCTTTCGTGGTATAAACTACTTGCCGGAAGCCGCGGCTTTCAGAGTACGGCTTACGTGTACGTTTAACCTCCGTGGGCGACGGGGTGCCGCAAGGCGTAGAATATCGCCCACCTGTAGGGGCCTGCAGCGATGCGGGCCCCGCTTCGTATGAAGGGGGCGTAACCGATGAAGATCGTATCCATCTCCCAGGACTTCTTCGACCTCGTCGAGGGCGACCGCGAGCTCATGCTTAAGCACAATCGCCCCTGCATCGTGGTGGTGAGGCTGCGTTTCCGCGGGAAGCGCAGGGACTTCGCCGTGCCGCTGCGTTCCAACATCGCCCCTAACGTGCCCAAAGACCAGTACTTTGCGTTGCCACCCCGCCCCACGACGCGCCCGGGCTGCCGCCACGGCATCCACTACATCAAGATGTTCCCCATAACCAAGGCCTACCAGCGCCGCTTCAGGACCGAGGGCTCGGCCTACTACGAGACGCTCCAGCGCATCATCGACGGCAACACTAAGCGCATTGTCTCCGAGTGCCAGGCATACCTCGACCGCTACGAGCGCGAGGGAAGGCCTCGCTTTGCCGTCGACATCGACCGCATCGTGGGGCTGCTGGAGGGCGAGAAGTAGGGCACCTCGGCTCAGTCTCGAGCCATGCGGAGTCGCTCCGCATTTTTGAACGCCGCGTGTGCGTCCCAAATACTTGAGAAACAAGCTGTGAAGTGCGGTGGCGCGACCGTGCCCGTGCATAGCCGTCACCATCAGCGTCTACGCGGCGTCGGCTTCAAGTGGAACTGGCGCCGCTGCTGTATATGGTTTGCCTTGCTGCAAATGGCGGTATCAATGCCCGCGATGCTTCCGCTTGCGCTTCAGCTTTCGCTGCTCGAAGCGCGCCTCCGCCTCTTCCGCGCGGCGTCGGCTTCTTGCATGAGCCGACTCCCGCTTCATCGTTTCCCGCTGATTCGCGAGCGTCTGCTGCGCCTTGGTGCTCACCGCGGGCCGCTTAAGGGCTTTCGCTGCCTCGCGGGCGCGCCGCTTGGGGTTCTTTGCGGGCTTGCTTGTTTCCGTGGACTCGTCGTCGAAGAACGAGAGCTTCTCCCATTTGCTTGTAACGAATCGCAGGATCTCCTCATCGGACGGCTCCGCGCCGAAGACGATGCGGGCGGCGTCATACCCGCCGTCCTCGACGTGCTCCGTCAGCCCGACCCAGAATTGGCCGTCGTGATATACGGTCAGGGTGGACGACACGCTGATCTGCATGGTTGGTTCCTCCTTTATGTAGATGTCCATGCAGAGAAGGGACAACCAAGGAGGCAGGTTACTGATGCGGACATCCGCACGCCCACGACTACCCGACGGGGACTGTGTTTTCATCTATGACGCGATATCAAGCGAGCATGGAAGAGTTGAAATAAGGTTTAAGACACCAATTTCTGCAAAATCGAAAAAAATAGGTGCCTTAACCGACGATTAGCGTCCTCTCTGATAAGCTAAGCAGAGGAGGCGATTTCTATGAAACTGTATCATCGCGAACAGTACTTGAAAAAGATTCGACCGTTCTACGACGATGACCTGATCAAGGTGATCACGGGTATCCGCCGCTGCGGCAAATCGTGCCTCATGTCGACGATTGCCGAAGAACTGAGAAACCGTGGTGTCGAAGACAAGGACATCATCTACCTCGACCTTGACAAGCGCGGCAACCGCTCAATTAAGACGCCTGATCAGCTGGAGGAAAAAATCGAGTCGCTTCTGGCTGACAACGACTTCAAATACCTCTTCATCGATGAGGTGCAGAACGTCCGAGACTACGAGGAGGTCGTGAACGCCTATAACTCGGATGGCGGCTTCTCGATTTTCATCACAGGCTCCAACTCGTATCTGCTGTCTGGCGAGCTGATGACCAAGCTCACGGGCCGATACGTGGAGTTCGAGATGTTCACCCTGTCCTTTTCCGAGTTTCTCGATATGAAGAGGTTCATGGGCAAGGAGGTCGGTGACGCGCGGATCGAGTTTGACGAATATCTACGGTATGGAGGGTTTCCCCGGTCCCTGGAATACGATGACCCCGAGGCGAAGGCTCGCTACATCGAGGATGTCGTAGGGCAGATCGTCGACAAGGACATCAGGTCTCGCAACAAGATCCGGAACATCGATACGTTCAACCGTGTCATGACCTACGTCATCAACAACTACGGTGCGCCGACGAGCCTCACCAACCTTCACGGCTACTTCACCAAGACAGAGCATATTGCCGTCGAGCGGCGGACAATCGCCTCCTATATCCAGATGCTCGTCGATGCCAAGGTGCTCTATAAATGCGAGAGGTTCGACCTTAAGTCCCGCAAATCGTTGCGCGGCGAGGAGAAGTACTACCTCGCGGATCCGGGTATCTATTTTGCGCGCAACGTCGATGTCCGGTTGAATTACGGGCCCTCGTTGGAAAACGCCCTGTACATCTATCTCCGCTCGAGGGGATATAAGCTATCCGTAGGCCGCATCGGGAAGCTGGAGTGCGACTTCATCGCGCGTAGACGCAACGCCTACGCCTACATCCAGGTCTCGATGACGATCGCCGATAGGGACGTGGAGGAGCGGGAGTACAGGCCGTTCGGCTACATCAGGGACGGATATCCGCGCTACCTTTTCACGCTTGACCCCCTGCTGCAGGAGAGAGACGGCGTCAGGCATCTGAACATGGTGTCGTTTATGAAAGACGACGGCGACCTAATTTGAGTGGAGGCCGGCTCCGATTCATGTCGGCATTGATTAATGCCCGCGATGCTTTTGCTTGCGCTTCAGCTTTCGCTGTTCGAAGCGCGCTTCCTGCTACCAAGGATGGAGCGTGCATTTCCGACACGCCTGCACGAGCGTGGAAATCTGGACGCATGAGCGTGGATTATCCACTCTCATTTTTTCGACATGTGCCGAGCCGGCGGCCCTAGTGTGCGCTGAGCGCGTGTGAGGACCAATCGAGCCGCCTGAATGAATAGCCATCGGGATAATCTTGCCCTGCCAGTCCATCTACAACCTGGCGTTCATCTCGCCCGTCTCGTTGTTCACTCCCGGGATGGTTGCCTCTTTGACCTCGTTGAAATCCACCAGCATCGGTACGTTTCTTTCCGTGCGTCGATTTGCCATATTTTAGCTAGCTGTTGCGGCTCCTTGTTGCGGAAATGCCGGCTGCTGCGATCGCTACGCCAACTGCGCTCAAGACGACTGCCGTTGCGCCGTTGTCGCCTGTTGCGGGCAGGACGGTCTCGGTGTGCTTAACGACCGCTGGTGTCTTGGCGGGGGAGGAGGCTGCGGCTGGCTTTTCTGTTTTAGGCTGCGGCGTGGGCTCGGGCTTGGTTTCTGGATTGGGTTTCACCTCTGGGTTCGGCTTAACGTCAGGGCTGGGCTCGGGATCGGTTGCGTCGGTTGCAATCAAGTGCATGTCGCTGTCGAAGACGTAGCGGATGTAGTAATCGTGTCGTGTCTCGCGCATAGTTCCCTGCGTGGTATCGCAATCGCGGTCAACGTGTGTACCAAGGCGGGTTGAGCTGACGAGATTCAGCCTGTAAGGGATTTGGTCGTCGGCGTAGCCGCCTGTAAAGACTACGGTTGCTCTTACGTGATTGTCGATCATGGTCAGGGTAATAGAGACGCTGGCTTCTTTGGGGTTTTCGGTTTTTACAAGGCTTTCGGTATCGGTGTCGACTTTGAAGAGGTGGACGGTGTCGTTAAGCCCGTAGACAAAGTCATCGGGTTTGTCGGGGAAGTCGTAAACAAACGCCTCGTTCTGGATCAACATGAAAGCAGGGGGTAGCTCTAGGTCGTAGTAATGGTCGACAACGGTGATAGCTGTGAAGTTGCCGTTCGTGTTGGTTTCGTCGCAGGTAATGGGCGTTGCGGTATCGGGTTCGGGCATTTCGGCCGCCAGTGCCGCGCCGGGTAGCAAAAGCAGCCCCGCCATAAGAATGCATACTCCGAAAGCAGCGACTCTGACACCTGTATGACGCATGGCGTTGTGGATAGATAGGCTGGTCCGTTTGTTCTGGGTTTGATGTGTAACACGCTGTTCATACATAAGGCGCTCCTTGTTCGTAGGCCGGTTTCCGTGGGTCTATATTGCGCCTGTCCGATTCGGCCAGGTTCATACACGCGAACGCTCACGCGAGCAGGGAGAAAGCTCAAGTTAATTTTCCCACAGCCGACACTTTGCGAGCAACATTCTGCCCGCTTGATTCTTGGAGAGAGAATTAAGGTTGCCGGGGAGTTATCAACCAATGGGATTGTGTCTAGAGAGTGCGAACAAGAGACGTGGTCTTCAGACAACTGAATAGCTCCATCCGGTTTGGTTAAAACAGAAAGCGTGCCGCGCGCCTGCGGCATGAAGGAGGGAGATTCCTATGAATATCGTTGTATTGAGCGGTAGCCCGCGTAAGGGCGCCAATACCGACACCATGGTCGAGGCGTTTGCCGAGACCGCGCGTGAGGCTGGCCATACGGTCGAGGTCGTCCGCGTTGCCAGCAAGAAGATCGCTGGTTGCCTGGGATGCCAGTACTGCTTTGCCCATAAGGGCGCCTGCGTGCAGAAGGACGACATGGCCGGCGTGATCGAGTCGCTGAAAGACGCCGACATGGTCGTCTTCGCTTCGCCTATCTACTGGTTTGACATCACCGCGCAGGAGAAAGCCGCCATCGACCGCCTGTACGCCTTCGGTGCCACGGGATTCCCGTTCACCAAGACGGCCCTTTTGCTTGATAGTCACAGCGAGGGCGTCTATGATGCGGCAATCGCCATGTACAAGTCCACATGCGCATACTGCAAGTGGGAGGACCAGGGCATCGTTACCATCAGCGGTATGACTGAGCGTGACAGCATGGCCTCCTCGCCCAAGTTGGAAGAGGTGCGAGAGCTCGCTCGCAAGCTCGCCTAAGGACAAGAAGAACGCATGGCAATCAGCGCTAACCGAAGTGCTTGTTGCTCTTACCAAGAGGATTGCTGATTGCCATGCGTGGCTGTTGACATTTCCTTTTGCAAGTTTTGGTATTTTTTGCAAGTTTTGCTAATTTTTGCAAATTTTGCTAACGACAGTACCAGGCCTTTCGCTTGACGAAAAGGCCCAGGCGGTTGTGTCGCCTGGGCCTTTAACTGTTCCTAAATCATGTGCCTGATGAAGAGTTCTGGCTTTTAGTCAAACAAGCTCGGCATGTCGTTTTCCTTCATGAGGGCACCGGCGGAGGGTAGGCTCTGCGCGGTGAACTTCTCGGCGGAAACGCCAGCGCCGAGGATGTCCTCGGTCGTGCCGACCGTGGTGACCGAGCGGCCCTTCTTGGCCGTGAATGCCTGGACGCCCTGCGTGTTGGTGGTCGTCTTGGTCTTGAGCAACGACGTGTTGAAGTTCATCAGGCGGTAGTCGCTCGAGACCAGCGCAATGTCGCGGTCCTCTTTGAGCACCTGGGCATACAGCAACTTGCTGCCGCCGTAGATGGCGTTTTTGAGGCGCTTGCGGTTGGTCTTGGTGACGTATCCGGAAAGCGCGACGCGCACCACGCGGCCGTTTTCAAAGACAAACAGCGCGTCAGCCTTGTAGTCCTCGGGGTCGATAACCCAGATGACGCTCTCGTCGGGTTCCATCTCAAGATCGGTCGGCAGGTACGAGCCCAGCTGGGCCGACTTGGTGTCCTCAAACTGCGCGACCTTGCACTTGTACACCTGGCTCTTGTTGGTAAACACGAGCAGCTCGTGCGTGTTGGAGGATGGGAACTCGATAAAGGGCTTGTCGCCGTCCTTGTACTTGAGCGTGGCAGCCTTCTTGAGCACACGGTCCGTCATCTTCTTGAGGTAGCCGTCGCGCGAGAGCATGATGGTCACTGGGTACTCCTCGACCTCGGGCTCCAGGCTCACCTCGACAACCTCGTGGGGCTCGATCCTGCCCGTGCGGCGCGGCATCACGTACTTCTTGTTGACGGCGGCCAGCTCGTCGCTGATGACCTTCTTGATATTCTCCTCGCTCGAGAGGATTTCCTCGAGCTCGGCAATCTCGCCTTCGAGCTTGGCGATGTCCTTGGTGCGGTTGAGAATGTACTCCTCGTTGATGTTGCGGAGCTTGAGCTCGGCAACAAACTCGGCCTGGGTCTCATCGATGTCGAAACCCTTCATAAGGTTGGGTACGACCTCGGCCTCGAGCTTGGTGCCGCGGATGATGGCGATGGCCTTGTCGATGTCGAGCAGGATCGCCTCGAGGCCGTGCAGCAGGTGCAGGCGCTCGGACTTTTTACCCAGGTCAAAGTTAATGCGGCGACGCGTGGACTGAATGCGCCACGCAACCCACTCGTGCAGGATCTGGCGCACGCCCATGACGCGGGGATAGCCGTCGACCAGCACGTTGAAGTTGCAAGAGAACGAATCCTGCAGCGTGGTCGAGCGATAGAGCTTGGCCATGAGCTTGTCGGGGTCGACACCGCGCTTAAGGTCGATGGCGATGCGCAAGCCCGAGAGGTCGGTCTCGTCGCGGATATCAGCGATCTCCTTGACCTTGCCCTCTTTGGAGAGCTTGACGATGCGTTCGATGATGACATCGGTCTTGGTGGTGTAGGGGATCTCGTAGACCTCGATGATGCGCTCTTCGGGAATCCAACGCCAGCGGGAGCGGATCTGGAAGCTGCCAAGGCCGGTCTCGACGATCTTCTCCATCTCCTCGCGGCGATAGATAATTTCGCCGCCGGTCGAGAAGTCGGGCATGGGCATATATTCGAGCAGGTCGCAGTTAGGATCCTGCAGGTAGTGCATGGTGGCAGTGCAGACCTCGTTGAGGTTGAAACCGCAGATGTCGGACGCCATGGCGACACCGATGCCCTTGTTGGCTGAGACGAGGATATTGGGGAACGTGGTGGGCAGCAGGCGCGGCTCCTTCATGGCGCCGTCGTAGCTGTCGACGAAGTCGACCGGGTCCTTGTCGATGTCCTTGAAGATCTCGGCGCTGATGGGGGAGAGCTTGGCCTCGGTGTAACGCGAGGCGGCGTAGCTCAGGTCGCCCGAATAGTACTTGCCAAAGTTGCCCTTCGACTCCACGAAGGGCGCAAGCAGCGCTTCGTTGCCCGTCGCCAGGCGCACCATCGTCTCGTAGATCGCGGCATCGCCGTGCGGGTTGAGCTTCATGGTCTGGCCCACGATGTTGGCGCTCTTCTGGCGCTCGCCCTTGAGCAGACCCATCTTGTACATGGTGTAGAGCAGCTTGCGGTGCGAGGGCTTAAAGCCGTCGATCTCGGGGAATGCACGCGAGACGTTGACGCTCATGGCGTAGGGCATGTAGTTGACCTCGAGCGTCTGCGTGATCGGCTGATCGGTGACCTCGGAGTGCAGGCCGATGACGTTCTCGGCGTTAACCTGCTTTTTCTTTGGCTGGTTCTTCGTCTTCTTCTTTGCCACGATATCCTCTTGAACTTCTTATGGGCCGTCGTTATCGATTTGCTGCTACTGCAGGTCCAGCTGGTCCAGGTATTCCTTGCCGTGCTCGGAGATATGGCGCTTGCGGCCTGCCTCGTCGTTGCCCAGCAACAGGTTGAACATGGTCTCCATCTTGGTGACGTCCTCGGGTTCAACCTTGATCAGGCGACGTGTCTCGGGGTTCATGGTGGTGAGCCACATCATGTCCGGATCGTTCTCACCAAGACCCTTGGAGCGGTTGATGGAACACTTCTGGTCGCCGATCTCTTTGAGGATGCCGTTCTTCTCGAGCTCGGTGTAGGCAAAGTAGGTCTTTTCTTTGCAGTTGATCTCGTAGAGCGGCGACTCGGCGATATAGACGTAGCCCTCGTCGATAAGCGTGGGCACCAGTCGATAGAGCATGGTGAGCACGAGCGTGCGGATGTGGTAACCGTCGACGTCGGCGTCCGTACAGATGATGACCTTGTTCCAGTTGAGGTTGTCCAGGTCAAAGGCACCAAGGTTCTTGATGCGCTTGTCCTTGATTTCCACGCCGCAGCCCAACACGCGCATAAGGTCCATAATGATGTCGGACTTAAAGATGCGCGGGTAGTCCTCCTTCAGGCAGTTGAGGATCTTGCCGCGGACGGGCATAACACCCTGGAACTCGGCATCGCGCGAGGTGCGGATGGCGCCTGCTGCCGAGTCGCCCTCTACGATGTAGATCTCGCGACGGTCCTTGTCCTTGGAGCGGCAATCGATGAACTTCTGAACGCGGTTGGCCATGTCGGTCTTCTGCTGCAGGTTGGTTTTGATGCTCTGACGCGTCTTCTCGGCGTTCTCGCGCGAACGCTTGTTGATGAGCACCTGCTCCATGATCTTGTTGGCAGCGTCTTTGTTCTCGATCAAGTAGGTCGAGAGGCGCTCCTTAAAGAAGGCAGTCATGGCCTGCTGGATAAAGCGGTTGTTGATGGCCTTCTTAGTCTGGTTTTCGTAGGACGTCTGGGTGGAGAAGCAGTTGGTCACCAGCACCAGGCAGTCCTGGACGTCCTGCCATTTGATGCCGCTCTCGTTTTTGTTGTACTTGCCCTGTTGCTTGATGTAGGCGTCGATGGCGCTAGTCAGAGCACTGCGGGCCGCCTTCTCGGGCGAACCGCCGTTCTCGAGCCATGACGAGTTGTGGTAGTACTCCTGCATCATGAAGGTGCGCGAGAAGCACATGCACGCGGTAATCTTGACGTTGTAGTCGGGCAGGTCCTCGCGGTCGCGACCGCGGCGGTCGGCCTCGATAAAGAAGGGCTCGGTGAGGTAGTCGGCACCGACCTTCTCGAGCACGTAGTCCTCGATGCCCTTGGGGTAGCAAAAGTCCTCTTCGGAAAACTCGCCATCGTCGCCCTCGATGCACAGGCGGAAGGTAACGTTGGCGTTGACCACGGCCTGGCGGCGCATGGTCTCGCGATACCAATCGTGAGGAATGCTGATCGAGGTGAAGACCTCAAGATCGGGACGCCACTTGATGGTGGTGCCGGTGCGGTCCTCGTCGCTGGGCTCAATCTCGAGTGCCTTCTTTTTGGCGCCGACGACCTTGCCCTTCTTAAAGTGCAGGGAGTACTTGTTGCCGTCGCGCCAAACCGTGACGTCCATGTATTCGGAGGCGTACTGGGTTGCGCATGAGCCCAGGCCGTTGGTGCCGAGCGAGAAGTCGTAGTCGCCGCCCTGGTTATTGTTGTATTTGCCGCCGGCGTAGAGCTCGCAAAAGACGAGTTCCCAGTTAAAGCGCTTCTCGGAGGGGTTCCAGTCGAGCGGGCAGCCGCGGCCGTTGTCCTCTACCTGAATGGAACCATCGCGAAAGGCGGTAAGGGTGATGAGCTTGCCGTAGCCCTGGCGCGCCTCGTCAACGGCGTTGGACAGGATCTCGAAGGCGGCATGCGCGCAGCCGTCGAGTCCGTCCGAGCCAAAGATGACGGCGGGGCGCAGGCGTACGCGCTCCTCGTCCTTGAGCTGGCGGATACTGTCGTTACCATAGTTTGCGGTGTTTTTTGCCATACTCGCTCTCTCGGTGCTCTTTTGCTGCGTTTAAGTCATATAGATAGTCAAGGTAGCATAGCCCAGCCCACAGACGATTCCACCCAACACGAAATCCATCGAACAATCGTTCGAACTTAGGCTGAAAAGAGCTCACTCGGACAAAACCGAGTCGGTTTTGTCCGAGTAAGTTTGAAGACGGCCGAATGTGTCTTGCTGCGTTTGCGGTTGGATACGTTGTCGAAGACGTGTCGTGCGGATTGTTGGCGAAAAGACGGCGTGCCAAGCTCGAGGCAGAACTCGACTCCACTGACGATATCTAATGCGATATGGGCTGGCTCTGGGTATCCAGAACCAGCCCATTTGATGTTCGATGAGCCGAGTCGGCGTCTCTCACAAAAGTAACTAGGAGCTAGCGAGGCTTATCCGAATTGACCTCATCGGTGGTGTCTTTTTCGAGCGCCGTGCGGCGGGCGCTGTAGGCGACGAGGCCTGCGCCTGCCGCGGCGAGTGCTGCAGCGGCTGCCGTAAGGGGAGCGCTGGCATCGCCCGTGCCTGCAAGCGCGCCCGCTTTTCCGGAGCGCTTGTTATTGCCGTGATCCTTGCCGCTGCCGGAGCGGCTTCCGCCGGAGCCGCCGCCCTCGTCGGTACCGCCGCCACTCGAGCCGCCACCGCCGTCCGCCGTCATCGGTGCATCGTGAAGCCCCGTCGTATCCGCTTTGTCGCATACGCCGACCTGAACTTCTGAGCGTTCGCATGCCGCGTCGGGCACATGAAGCTCGTGCAGTACGGCACCCAGCGCCGAGTTTGCGCCCGGTCGAATTTCCTCGAGCGTTACGGGATCGAGCGCCACCAGGTCACGCGCCTTTGCGTAGAGCGTGACGCGCTTGCCCACCTCGTCGCTCCAACTCTCCGGGATGGCAAAGCTCATGCGGAACTGTGCCGTGCAACCCGGTGCCAGCACGGCGTTGCCGTTATCGGCTACCAGCGGGTGCGTGGTAAAGCGCTCGCCCAGTGCCTCGAGTGTGTACTTCACGTGTGCCATGCCGTTGGCCGATGCGTCCTCGGCAAGCTCCGGATCGTAGATCGATGTCATGCGTGCGTTCGCGCCGAATCCGATGGATGCGCTGGAGAACGGCTGGTTAGAGCCCTCTCGGTACAGGTCGATCGTACCGGCGGTCAGCAGCGTGTTGCCGTCGTTTCGCACCGTTACCGTAAACGACTCGCTTGCCGCCCCGGGCACCACGGCGCCCAGGTTAGCTATCGCGCCCAGTGGTGTGGCGCATGCTACTAGGGGCACTTCGATGCCGTGCAGTTCTGCCTTGCTCTGCTCGGCGCTCACGATGTGCGTGGCAAGCGCTGAGAGCATGCCGCCCGAGGTCAAAAACGTCGTTATCTGATCGATGGGGTGCTCCAACTCGCAGAGCACGAATGGCTCCGTGAACAGGTCGTTGATCAGGGTGCTGGCGAAGATGCGGAAATGCTTGCCCATAACCGCCACCGGCTCGCCTTCTTCGTCGTAGGTTTGCCCCACTTTGCCGTCGGTGTTCTCGACGTATAGCACGCACCTGCCGTTGTTGCTCATGCTAAACGATGCCGGGCCGCAGCCAGCTGCGCCCATGCGTGTCGTTGCAAATGCCGATGCGCCTCGCGTCCACGTAACATGCTGCAGTTGCTCGTCGACGGTTGCCAAAAAACCCGTATGCTGCGGCCACGGTACCACGCGCGGCACCGTGGCGTCCGGCGGCATGGCGCCCCAACCCGCAATAGACTGACCGATGACGGCGTACGATGCGCAACCGCAGCCCTCTGCGGTTTCGTATGCAACGGGTACCACCATTTTGCCGTTGATGTTCTCGGGTGCGCCCAACTCGATGCTCGACGGTGCTTGCGGAAAGCGGAGAACCTGACGGAACGTGAGGCTGTCGCCCGACACATCCGACCACAGGGTAAAGCACTCCAGCGCGACCTCTGCCTCGGTGCCCAACGCCTTTTCTACGGTGGCTCCGCGACGGTGGAGATAGGCGCCCGACAGACGTCCGTCGGCAAGCGTCTTGCCTACTGTGATACGCGGACACTGCAGACAATGGTAACCGTCCTCCTGCAAGCGGCCGCGCGAGATGCTGCGCCACGACGTGTGCGATACCACGCGAACCTCGCTATTGCTTATGCGCAGGCGCACAACGGACAGTATGCCGGATGTGCTTGCCGTATCGAACCGTGTTGTGTCGCCTTCGGGTCGCTCTCCCGAGACCAGCAATACGTAGGCGTCTTGGTTTCCTCTCCCGTCCGTAAATTCCACCACGTCGAAGTCGTAATCGAACGTGCCGCCACGCTCCACGTCGCCCTCGCCAAAGCCCAGGGGGAAGTCGACCGGCATAGGAGCGGACCACGCGCCGTTTGCCTTCGTGTGTACCACCAGGCGCGAACGGCCATCCTCGCCGTAGCGCACCGAAGCGATACGGAACAGGCATTCCGTGCCGGCTATCTCCGCAAATTTCATGTGAGCTTCGCTGAGCACGCCAGTAAACAGCACGTTGTCGCTCGAGGGCTTTATGCCGCCTCGCTCGTCCTCCGACACGCCGGCAGAATTGGCGTTCGAGTCCGCAACGGCGTTCGTCGCCTGGCCGATGTAGGTGTACTTATACATCGGCGCGGCATTTTCGTCATTCTCCATCAGAGCGTGGACGAAATGCTTGACCTGTCCCGTGTCATTGCTCTCTGCATCTGCGTCGAGCTCAATGCGTGTGACCGTTTGCTCCCAGTCGCGCACGACCGGCGCGACGTTGATGGCGGTGGCTGCAACCTCGGCGCATGCGAGCAGCTCGGCATTGGTGACGATGGTGGCCGACGCGATAAACTGTGCTACGCCGCCCGACTCGGCATTGCCGGTCGCGCCAAAGCAGGCATCCAACGTATAAGGCGTGTCTCCGCCCAGCGCTAGCTCAGAGCGCTGGAGCACATGCTGGTCGCTGTTGTTGACCGACATGTTCCACGAATCGGCGAGTGTGGGCCACGACCCCGACCAGGCCTTGGTGGTCCACTTGAACATGATGAACTGGAGTATCACGTCGACATCGACGTCTGCACCCACGCGCAGCCGCGGAAGCTGGTGGCCGTCCGCCTTCTCGTACCCAATGAACAGTGTGAGGGATGCGGCACCGCGCACGGCGGACGAAGCGACGCCTGCAACGCCGGCTCCAAAGGTGACGGCAAGCCCGATCTGGATGGTGAACGATCCCGACGTATTGGAATAGTCGAGCGAAATGTTTTTGAAGAACGCTGCACCGCTGCCGTGCGTGTGGGCGCCTACGGCGAGCGCCAGCTTCGCCAGCACCCAAGGGTTGACGTTTAGGAAAAACGGCACCGGGCCCAAGGTGAACTGCTCGGTCCAGTTGAGGTCGGTTTTTACTTGGAAGAGGGCCTTAATATTGCCGAACGCCGGATCGTTGTTATCGCCCCAAGTTTTGCCTACCCAGTCGTAGGCAAGCGATCCGTACACCTGTGTTGCGATATCCATCGTGAACAGCGGCGTGCAATGGTGACGAAGGAGCTTGGTGTTTCTTGGATCGGTGCCCGAGCCGGCGCTCATGCTCTTGTATTGGTTCCACTTCCCCTCCATCTCGTCGAGGTAGCGGTTTGCCTGCTTGGCGCCCGATTCGCGCGGCGACTTCTTCCAGTACTCCGGATCAGGGTTGCCCGAATCGTTTATGTAGCTGGCCGGTTTGTATCCTCCGCCAAACAACACGTACCCGGCAAACGAGAAATCGAAGAGGATCGGAAACGTGGGCATCCAGCAGGTGAACTTGTTACCGCCGATGCCGGGAAACGCCGCGGGGAAATCGAACGGAGTGATCTCTTGATCCATGGTGGTGGGGATGATGGTGGTCGAGCCCGATTCAGCCTTGGAAGCCGGTGCGGTGGCAACGGCCATGGGGGAGGAGAGCGTGTAGGTTTTGCCCTGATAGTCGAGCACAAAGTGCAGTTTGCATCCTTCTTCCAGAATGCCCGACGCCGCATCGAGGAACTTGTCTTCGAGCGTGAACGTCGCCAGATTATCCGCACCCGTTGCGCTGGCCTTGACCTGGCCAATCTGCGTGACGGTTTCGGGTGAGCTGCCCACGGCGGGCATTACCTTATTGATGTGCAGCGTTGCCTGCCCGCCCTGCGGCAGGTGGGCCTGTACGGCAAAGGTATGCGTATCGGGCTGCGCATTTGCTGCATCGTCTTTGGGCATCGCCATGAACGTGGCGTCGGCGTACTGGATGTCCCACTCGTCGAACGTAAGCTGGCGAAAGTACGGCTCCCCGTCGGAGAGCGGACGCGTGGGCGCGGTAATGGCGGTGCCGCCCTGGATGCGCGCGAGGGGGATCTCGACATCGCGGTAGCCCGGCATGCTGATGGAGATGCCGCCGTTGAAGTCGTACGCGTCAAGGAGCGTCGCCTCGTCCACGTAGCCTTCCGAAAGCGGGGCAATCTCAAAGATCGCCGTACCTTCGTCATCGGTGGTGGCGGTGAGCTGTTTGCCCGCGGCATAGCGCGACGTCAGCGTGACCTGGGCGCCTGCGATGGGGTTCATCTTGTTGGCGACATCGACCACCACCACGCCGAACATGGTGCGCGAGAGCACGAGCACCTTGAAGGGGTCTTCTTCGTCGGCAAACGCTTCGGTGGGCGTGAACGGCAGTATGAAGGCGTTTGAGGTACCCGGCACGCGCGGCAACATAATGCTCACCAGCGAGGACGCTCCGGCAACAAGTAACGAACGGCGATCAAGCATCTTTGGCTCCCATCCCGAGAACATCGGTGGAAATAATCAAATTATGCGAGAAGGTGCCCTGTCGCGGTAGTGCCGTTCGAGGAGCAAAATGTCCAATTTGAGCATGCGAATGTGAGGGGACGCCGGAGCACGTTTGATGCGTTTGACAGTTTGGTCGCTAGCGCAACATATGCGCGACCAGCTCGGCGCGAGTTCCGATGCCAAGCTTTGCATACACGCCGGACAGGCGGTTTTTAACGGTGCCCGGCGATACGCCCATATGGCGTGCGATTTCGGCGTTAGTCCATCCGCGGCAGGCGAGCATGGCCATGGTGAACTCCGTGGTGGTGAGGTCGTCGGCCACGTCCTCACCCGAATCGGGGTTGTGAATACGTCGCCAGCCGTAGCTGAAGCGATAGGTGATCTCGATGATGCGCGCAAAATCATCGGGATATTGCGCTTTCAGGCATGATTCGATGAGCCCCTGCAAGAGGCCGTGGTGCTCGCCGATGAGTTCAATAAGGCCATCGGGACGCGCTATGTCCCAAGCGGCTCCAAAATGCGCCTTTGCGGCGTCGATGTCCTTGAGGCTCATGCATGCCATAGAAGCCGACAGGTGCAGGAACAGCTCCGATATGGGATAGCTTCCCTGCTTCATGACCAAGGCGTTTTCTGCCATGCCGAGGCTGCGGCCGTATTCGCCGCGCAGATACAGGGCGTGCGCCATCACGTAGCTGGCGAACAGGCGCAGACCTTCGGGCAGATGCGCTGCGAACGGATAGAACTCATCGGCAGAATAGGGGGACGTCAGGTGAAGCAGGACGCTTGCGGCCGAGGCGAACAGAATGTGCGTGGCGTGAACGGCGGGCGATTCCTCGTCAGTTGGCATATCGAGGATGCCCGCAAGGCAACGGCGGGCATCGGCGATGCGGTTGAGCGACAGGCTGGCGTATCCGCAGATAAAGCATGCGGAATAGCGCAGTGCGGGATCGGTGGCGTCAAGATAGGGGCGTGCCGTCTCGGCGGCGAGGGCAGCCTGTCCGCGAAAGTACAGCGCTTCTGCCGTGGCAATAGCGCGCGAATCGGTGTCGGCGATGCCGGCGACCGCAGCGTCCAGATGTCCTGGCACAAAGGCGGTGCACATTAACGGCATGGGAACGCGCGAGCAGCCTTCGCAGTCCATCTTCCATCTCCCAACAGCTGGCAACAGTAGCAGCCATTGTACCCCGTCATTTGAGCGCTGGATGTTAGCGCGTATTGCTTACAAGTGCGCCGAGCGTATAAACGGTAAGTTTACCGATGCCGCCCCTGAAGTGGTTATCGAAGCCTAGCTGACCTCGGGATAAATAAATATTGCCGCCCCTGCAAAAAGCTCCATGGGAGCGATAGGAAATGGATCTCGTTCTGCATATAATGAGGTCATATGACGGTGCGTTTGCATATGTGCGACGCATTTCCATCGAACCGAAAAGGAGCTCTGCATGGATCCCAACAAGCGTCCCGACGACATGGTGCGTATCACCACTCCCGAACTTGCCCAGGCGTTCATCGACGAGCAGGTCGCCGCAATCCGTGAGCAGATCGGTGACAAGAAGGTCCTGCTGGCCCTTTCCGGCGGCGTTGACAGCTCTGTTGTTGCAGCGCTGCTCATCAAGGCTATCGGCAAGCAGCTTATCTGCGTGCACGTGAACCACGGCCTCATGCGCAAGGGCGAGAGCGAGCAGGTCATTGACGTCTTCAAGAACCAGATGGACGCCAACCTGGTTTACGTTGACGCTACCGGCCGCTTCCTAGACAAGCTCGTGGACGTTGAGGAGCCCGAGGCCAAGCGCAAGATTATCGGCGCCGAGTTCATCCGCGTGTTCGAGGAAGAGGCCCGCAAGGTTGGCGACGAGGTCAGCTTCCTCGCCCAGGGCACCATCTATCCCGACATCCTGGAGTCCCAGGATGGCGTAAAGGCTCACCATAACGTGGGCGGCCTGCCCGAGGATCTGCAGTTTGAGCTCTGCGAGCCCGTCAAGTTGCTGTATAAGGACGAGGTTCGCGTCGTCGGTCGCGAGCTCGGCCTGCCCGAGAATATGGTCGAGCGCCAGCCGTTCCCCGGTCCCGGCCTGGGCGTTCGCTGCCTTGGTGCCATCACCCGCGACCGCCTCGAGGCACTGCGCGAGGCCGACGCCATCGTGCGCGAGGAGATCGACAAGGCCGGCCTGACCATTTGGCAGTACTTTGCCGTCGTGCCCGACTTCCGTGCCACCGGCGTGCGCGAGGGCAAGCGCGCCTACGACTGGCCCTGCATCATCCGCTGCATCAACACCGTCGATGTCATGACCGCCGAGGTGCCCGAGCTCGACTGGGCGCTGCTCAAGCGCATCACCGCTCGCGTCACCGCCGAGGTTCCCGGCATCTGCCGCGTCTGCTACGACCTGACCCCCAAGCCTGTCGGCACGGTGGAGTGGGAGTAAGTTTCTACTCTTTTGGGCGAATTGCATTGACAGAGAGGGGTCCCGCGCAAACGTGTGCGGGACCCCTCTCGTTTTACTGTTCGATTTACGCTGCGGTCCTTTTTGGAAGGGTCGCGAGCATGGTGGTCCCGTTCTTGGAACTTGCTTCGACCTCAACCGTGCCGCCGTGCAGTGCTGCAATCTCCCAAACAAGCGCTAGCCCGAGTCCTGCGCCGCCGTATGCCCTGCTGCGGGATTTATCCAGGCGAAAGAATGGCTGGAAGATGCTCTCACGGTACTGCTTGGGTATTCCCGGGCCCTGGTCCTCGACTCGCAGGAACACGTGGCTGTCGTTGTCGCAGATGGAGACGTTGACAGTCGAGCTGGAGCGGCTGTAACGGATGGCATTTTCGACCAGGTTAAACACCGGCCGATAGAGGAGCGTGTCGCTTCCGACTATCAGGGCGTTTCCGCTGCAATTGAGGACGATGTCTTTATGCTCGGCAAGTGGAGCAAGGTCGGTGAGGACTTCTTCGGACAGGGGGCCAAGCTCAATATCGTCCTCGCAGGGAACGCTGCGGAGCTCACTCATCTCAAGCAGTACCTTGGTCATTCGCGACATCCGCTCGGTTTGTTCTTGTAGCAGGCCGAGCAGCTCGGCTGTTTGAGGTTGCGATGTGGGGTGCTCGGAGACAAACAGTTCAATTTGTGCCTGCATAAGGGCGAGCGGGGTTCGTAGTTCGTGTGCGGCGTTGCCGGTAAACTGACGCTGTGCAGAGAATCCTTCGCCAAGACGGGCGATCATGCCGTTGAAAGAGGCGCTGCATCGTTGAAGCTCGGTGGGCACATCTTCACTGAGTCTGATTTCGCTTAGGTTGTCAGGCTGCACACGCTCTACCTGGGCGGCAAAATCCCGTAGAGGCTTGAGCGCGTGGCCGCTCGCAAAGTATGCCAGCGCGCCGCCAAGGAGTGTGACTCCAGCTGTGATGTACCAGGCTGTCGTGCCAAAAGACTCCTGTGCGTCGTTTACGACGATCGTGACCTTGTCATCGGGGGTCGCTTTCGTTGGGTCGAATGCCTGGGGCGAATCTTCGCCGGTTGCGTTAAGGGCCGAGATGTCACTGCCGATGGCATCCATGTAGCGCATGCCCGTATAGCCGACCAGGCAGTTCGTCAGCACGCATGCCGCACACGTGAGCAGTGCCGTCATAATCGTTATGCGCCATTGCAGGGAAAGCCTTTTCATTCGCTATCCTCCATAACGTAGCCCTCTCCAATCCGATTGCGAATCGGGTCGTATCCCAAAGCGCTGCGTAGCTTTTTGCGGAGTGACGAGATGTGAACGCGGGTTGCGTTGCTAAAGCTGTTCACGCTGCTATCCCAAACGTGCTCGATAAGCTCCTCTTGACTTACCGGACGCCCCTGATTAAGCATCAGGTATTCCAAGATTCCCGTTTCCTTGCGCGTAAGAGATAAAGCCTCGCTGTCCACGGAAGCGATGCGCGCCTTGGTGTCAAAGCGGAGCTTTCCGCAGGTTAAGACTATGTCGCTTTGTGTAAAGCGTCTGAGGGTAAGGCTGCGCATCCTTGCCGCAAGCTCGTCCAGATGAAACGGCTTGGTGAGGTAATCGTTGGCGCCGGCATCGAGTCCGGCGACTTTGTCGGATACTTCGCCACGCGCGGACAGAATCAGTACCTTGGTCTCGCAGTCGGTTTTCCTAAGTTCCCTGAGCACGGTCATGCCGTCGATACGGGGAAGATTGAGGTCGAGCACCACGAGGTCAAAGACTTCGACGCCCAGCAGCTCGAGCGCCTCCCGTCCATCGTGACAGCAGTCGACGCTGTATGCCAGGTTTCGCAAGCTGCGTGCGATGGTGTCGCACAGTGCTCGCTCGTCTTCGACGATCAAAATACGCATAACAGTCTCCTTGCACATTCCAAATCGCGCTTAACACGGATTTTATGGTCGATATGGTCCAATGGTCGCGTAACGAAAGGAGTGGTCAGGTTGTTCAAAGCGGTAAAACCCGTGGTACAGGTCGCTTTGTTGATCGTCGGAATTGCCATGGTGTGCTTTGGCGTTATGCGTGGCGAGGCGGATGCCGTGCTGGCCAAAGCGATTAGGCTGTGCTTGGAGTGTATCGGAATTGGATAAAAGAGAAAACACTGCGTCGCATGTTTTGGCCCGATTTCGCGGATTCATTCAGGCGGCGGCGACGCTCGTCACCAACATTCACCTGCCAAACTTTGCCAAAGGCGGCATCTATCAGGGCGCGGGAAAAACAGTCTGCGTACCTGGACTTAATTGCTATTCGTGCCCCGCGGCATCGGGTGCGTGCCCCATCGGGTCGTTCCAGTCGGTGGTAGGTTCATCCAAGTTCAACTTTTCCTACTACGTAACCGGTACGCTCATTTTGCTCGGCGTGCTGCTGGGACGCTTTGTATGCGGGTTTTTGTGCCCGTTTGGGTGGCTGCAGGAGCTGCTTCACAAGATCCCCGGCAAAAAGCTTTCGACGAAAAGGCTCAAGGCGCTTACGTATATCAAATACGTTGTGCTGCTATTTGCCGTGGTATTGCTGCCTGTGCTGTTGGTCAACGATTTGGGCATGGGCGACCCATTCTTTTGCAAGTACATCTGTCCGCAGGGTGTGCTCGAGGGTGCCATTCCTCTGGCCATTGCCAACGCCGACATTCGATCTGCGCTGGGGCAGCTCTTTACCTGGAAACTTGTCGTTCTCATTGCCGTGGTGCTGCTGAGCGTTTTGTTCTATCGCCCCTTCTGCAAATGGATTTGCCCGCTCGGTGCATTCTATGCGCTCATGAATAAGGTGTCCTTGTTGGGGATTCAGGTTGACGCATGCAAATGTGTCTCGTGCGGCAAGTGTTCAAAGGTTTGTCAGATGGACGTTGATGTGGTCCGCGCGCCCAATCATGCCGAATGTATCCGGTGCGGAAAGTGCATCGGGGCCTGTCCCGTCGATGCCATCAGCTATCGCTATGGCCTGGATGTGTCGGCAGAAAAACTCCCCTTGACCGCCGATAAAAAGTAAACAAGCTTCGACAAAACGGAGGAATGACCATGAAGCTTTCTAAGATTGCGGCCCTGTTTATGGTGCCGGTGCTGGCCTTGTGTCTTGTGGCGTGTTCGGCGCCCGGTGGCAACGCGAGCGAATCTACGGGCTCCGATCCTAAGATCGCGGAGCTCATTGCGCAAGATCCAGCCAACGCCGACGAGGCCGCCGAGCTGTATGCGAAGCTCATGCAGAAGGAGAACGATATCCTTTCGAGCGATAATGCGCTGTGGGAAAAGGTATTCAACGCAGCAAATAAAGAGTCGACAATGATTGAGGACGGTAGCAATTACGGCGATTTCCTGCTCAAGACCATCGACGGTGCCAAGGATGAGTTCACGGCGGATGAGCTCAAGACGCTCAAAGCCGGTGCACAGCAGATCAAGGAGATCGAGGACAAGCTCGAGAGCTTGGAGAAGGAGTTCCCCGGCTGTGGAAGCACGCCGAGCGAAGGCGAGAGCGTCGACGCTTCGGCCGCTGGCATGACGGCTGGTGCCAATGCTTCGAGCGAGGCGACGAAGTTCCCCAGCTTTACGGGCAAGGACCTGGATGGCAACGACGTGAGCAGCGACGAGCTGTTCTCTAAGAATAAGGTCACCGTCATGAACTTCTGGTTCACCACGTGCAAGCCGTGCGTGGGCGAGCTGGGCGATCTTGAGAAACTGAATCAGGAGCTTGCCGAGAAAGGCGGCCAGGTCGTGGGCGTCAACTCCTTTACGCTCGATGGCAACAAGGGCGAGATTGCAGATGCCAAGGACGTGCTGAGCAAGAAGGGCGTGACATATAAGAACATCTGGTTCAAGTCGGATAGCGAGGCCGGTAAGTTTACGTCAAATCTGTTCTCGTTCCCGACAACGTATGTCATAGATCAGAATGGCAACATCGTAGGGGATCCAATCG
>DBFCNY010000235.1:0-9605 GCA_048298285.1 Collinsella sp. | reverse complement strand
GGGTAGGACTCGAACCTACAACAGCGCGGTTAACAGCCGCGTGCTCTACCATTGAGCTACCGAGGAATAGGTGCGTGCTCTCAAGCAACGAAGTTTATTATACGGACGAATCAGCTTAGGGCAAGAACTTTTTTAAGAATTTTTCCGACCTAGTCATTGGGGACGTTCTTAAATGACTAGTCATTCAAGAACGTCCCCAACGACTACATGAAAGCGCCCCCAAGCGGATGTGCTTGAGGGCGCCTCTTGCTTGACTAGCTTTCGATATAGTCTTTCAGCTTGCTGGAGCGGCTCGGGTGGCGAAGCTTGGCAAGGGTCTTGGACTCGATCTGGCGGATGCGCTCGCGCGTGACGCCAAACTCGCGGCCGACTTCCTCGAGCGTACGGGGATGTCCGTCGACAAGGCCAAAGCGCAGCTCGATAACCTTGCGCTCACGATCGGCAAGCGAGTCGAGCACCTGGGTGAGCTGCTCCTGCAGCATTGAGAAGCTGGCGGCATCGGGCGGAACGATGGCCTGGGAGTCCTCGATAAAGTCGCCCAGCTGGGAATCCTCTTCCTCGCCGATGGGGGTCTCGAGCGAAACGGGCTCCTGCGAAATCTTCTGGATCTCGCGGACGCGATCGGCACTCATGTCCATCTCGGCACCGATCTCCTCGGGGGTCGGGTCGCGGCCCAGGTCCTGAAGGAGCTGACGCTGCACGCGGACGAGCTTGTTGATGGTCTCGACCATGTGCACGGGAATACGGATGGTACGGGCCTGGTCGGCGATAGCGCGCGTGATGGCCTGACGGATCCACCACGTGGCGTACGTGGAGAACTTAAAGCCCTTCTGGTAGTCGAACTTCTCGACGGCGCGAATCAGACCGAGGTTGCCCTCCTGGATCAGGTCCAGGAACAGCATGCCGCGACCGACATAGCGCTTGGCGATGGAGACGACCAGACGCAGGTTTGCGCTGATGAGCGCCTGCTTGGCTTCGAGGCCCACGTTCTCAATACGCGTAAGGCGACGCATCTCGGCACGCGTGAGTTCGAGCTCACCAGCATCGGCAGCCTCGAGCTTCTCGGTGGCCTCGAGACCGGCCTCGATCTTCATGGCCAGATCGACCTCTTCGGAGGCGGTCAGCAGGTCGACCTTGCCGATCTCCTTGAGGTACATACGGACCGGGTCGCCGGTCAGCATCACCGTGGAGGCGTCGATGCCGCGCACGCGCGAACGCGAACGGGACGTGCGCACGGTGCGCTTCTTCTTGCTCTTGGAAGAACCCATCTCGGCGTCGGCTTGACGGGCCATCTTGAGCTCGTGATCGTCGAGCGAGCCGGAATCGTGCTCGTCGTCGTCATCGAAATCGTCGGTATCGGTATCGTTATCGTCATCGTCGACGTCCATGGGGGCGTCGTCGTTACCGCTCGCGGAGATAATCTGGATGCCGCTGTTGCGCAGCGCGGAATACACCGCGGTGAGCTGCTCGTCAGAAACATCGATATCCTTCAGGGCGACCTGAATCTCGTCCTCGGTTACCGAAGTCCTGTTTGAGCCGTTGCCCATGAGCTTTGCAACGTAGGATTCCAGCCCAGTACCCGTGCTCTCAGTCTTTTTTGGCACAGATTCTCCCTTCATAGTCCACAGGACTCAATACTTTAGCACACACATTGACGTCTATACCCAAAAAGAGGGCTGGATATAGGCGAGAATACGCTGGTTGACCACAACATCTAGGCTTATTCGGTGCCTGCAGCCTCCAGGCCGATCAAACGGAACGGGTCCGCCACGCCGCCGATCGACTTTTGCAGTTCGCGTTGACGCTGCGAATCTTGCGCGGCCTGAACGGTCAGCGCGCGACGGGCCTCACCATCGAGTGAACGGTCCTGGCGCAGCCTGGCCTGTGCAGCACGCATGCGGCGCTTGATGGTGTAGAGCTCGAGCGTATCGAGCATGAACACGATGTTCGTCTCGGTGGGGTGCTTGCTCGTCGCCGAGATGCGCCCGGCACTCACAAGCGTTGCCGCATCGGGACACACCGAGCGCGCCGCATCCATGCAGGCTGCAGGATCGGTTCCCGGCGGCGTTGCCAGAACGGCCCATGCGATGGACTGGTGACGTGGGTCAACCCACTCGATGGAGCAGATGCGGTCGGCATACGTGCGGAACAGGTCGGGGTAGCTCGTGAGCATGGTCAGCAGCTCGCGCTCCCCTGCCAAGGACTTGCGCTCTAGATCGGTCAAAACCATCGGCGCCGCCGCAGCCGGTGCGTTCGAACCATCAGGCACAGGCACAGCGCCCATACCATCAGGCACATCGATCGGCGGCAGGTCGTCGACGACCTCCACGGGAGCGGCACCGTAGGCATCGAGCGAGACGTAGTCGTACGGCTCTTCTTCGACCGGCGTCGCTACTGCCGGCGTCGCGCCCGATGCCCAAGCGCCGCGACCGGCATCGCGAGAACCCGATGCCCGACCGCCCGCGCTACCGGACCGCTCAGCCTGTGCCCGCTGGCGCTCATAGTTCTGCTCACGACGTCGTTCAGCATCCTCGCGCTTGGCGACATCGCGAAACACACGGCCCGAGCTCGCGCGCACGGTCTCCAGGTCCAAACCAAGCAGGTCGGCAATCTGGATAAAGTACGTGTCGATCATATAGCTATCGCGCAGCGGATAGATAAGCGTCAGCGCATCTTCCAGCGCCTTGGCGCGACCGCCCGGCGTGCTAATATCGCTCGACTCCTGCAGCGAACGGTACACAAAGTCCATAAGCGGCTCGGCCGCGTCGATGCGCGCCTGCAGCTCCTGGCCGCCGTGCGCCGAAATAAACTCCATAGGGTCGTTGCCGTCGGGCAGCACCACGCAGCGCAGGTCCATAGAATCCTGCTCGATAAACTGAATCGCACGGCGAGCGGCCTTTTGGCCGGCGGCGTCACCATCGAACATGTACACGATGCGCTTGGCAAAGCGGGTGAGCGTCTTGACATGATGCTCCGTGAGCGCGGTGCCCAGCGTGGCGACAACGTTTTTAATCCCCGCCTCCCAGCAGGCGATGCAATCGGTATAGCCCTCCACCACGATGGCGGTATCCTGCGCGACGATAAACTCCTTGGCCCAATTAAAACCGTAGAGGTTTCGCTTTTTATGGAACACGCTCGTCTCGGCGGTGTTGAGATACTTAGGCTGACCGTCGCCCATAATGCGACCGCCAAAGGCAATGTTGTGACCCTGCTCGTCAAAGATGGGGAACATCACGCGGTCGTAAAAGCGGTCGGCAAGCTGCCCGCGCCCGCGGCTCACGGCAACGTTGGCGTCGATCATCTCCTGTGGGGTAAAACCCGCCTGGGACAGGTGCGACACCAGCGCGTTACGGCCCGGTGCAAAGCCCAGGCAGTAGCGGCGGCAGACGTCGCCGCCCATGCCGCGGCTGGCAAAGTACTCGCGCGGACGGCCGTCCTTACCGCGCATGAGCATGGTGTGGTAGAACTGGGCGGTCTCGGCGCACAGATCGTAGATGCGGGCACGCTTGGTGCCGCGCTCGCGGCGATCTCCGGTGTCATGCAGCTCAATACCCGCGCGATCGGCCAAATAACGGATTGACTCGGGAAAGCTCAGGTTCTCGCGCTTCATGATATACGTGAAAACGTCGCCACCCTCGCCGCAGCCAAAGCAATGCCACACCTGCGTGGCGGGAATAATGTGGAAGGACGGCGTCTTTTCGCCATGGAAGGGGCAGCATCCCCAAAACTCATGGCCGCGGGGCTTGAGCTCGACCGTTTCCTGCACGATGGCAACCAGGTCAGACGCAGCGCGTACCTGGTCTTTTTCCTCATCGCTAATCACGGATGCTCACCCCCTGCTTGCCCAAGTTGTGACGAATATCTTCGATATTACCCTCGACGGTCGCAATCAACTCATCCAGCGAATCGAACACGCGCGACGGACGCAGCCAACGCGTAAACGCTAGCGAAACAGAAGAGCCGTACAGGTCGCCCGTATAACCAATTAAATTAGCCTCGAGATGCGCCGAAGCGACATCGTCGGCATACGTCGGCGGCAGTCCGACGTTCACGGCAGCGGGCCACGCGGTGTCATCGACCAGCACCAGACCCTCATACACGCCATCGGCAGGCACCTGAATACCGTCGGGAACCTGCAGGTTTGCCGTGGGAAAGCCCATGCCAGAACCCTCGTGACGGCCGCGAATAACACCGCCACGCACCATATACGGACGGCCGAGTAACTCAGCAGCAAGCTCCACATGGCCCTGTCCAAGCTCATGACGAATGCGGGTGGCGCAAATGGCCTCACCGCCCTCGCAAAGCAGGTCGTGACCATACACGTCAACGCCGTGCTCGGAACCCCAGGAGCGCATCTCGGCAACACCAGAAGCACCGCCACGACCCAGCCTAAAGTCACTGCCAACGCGAATCGAGCGAATGTCGACTACGCGTGACAGCAGTGCGAGAAAACCGACATGGTCGAGTGCCGCAACCTCAGGCGTAAAGGGAACGGCCACCACTGTATCGACCCCAGTCTGAGCCAAGGCATGCAGACGGTCGACCGTCGTCATCAATTTTTGAGCGGGCGAAGGGCTCACCACAACGTCCGGGTCGGGATCGAAGGTAACAACGACCGCCTTACAGCCATGGGCACGGGCATCACGGACAAGCGCTTCGATGAGTTCCTGGTGTCCACGGTGAACGCCGTCGAACACGCCAATGGCAATCGATGCGGCACCCAAGTGCTCACACTCATCAAACGTATCGGCAGCAACGATGCGAGCCTCGTCCGACTCGCCCGCGAAAAAGACACGCGCGAGCTCGCGAGCGGACAACATCATCGAACACCGCCGACTGCCTGCGGAAACACGTGCTCCATGACAAAGCGGCCGCCCTCAATGCGGGCGAGCGCCGTGAGTCCCCCCTCGAGCACCAACGCAAACGGCGCCTTCGAGGAATCGAAATCGGCAAGCGCACGCTCAACGGGAATGCGTCGGCCGCAGAGCAGGTCGTCGGCAAGATTGCCCGGCAAGTCAACACGCGTGGCGCCCAGGGCCGCAATGGGATCCAGGGCAAAGCCAGCCGCGGACTCGGGAGAAAGCTCCTCGACCGCATGACAGGCGCCAATGGAAACAACACCGGAGGCCGTGCGGCGCAGCGCGGAAATATGCGCGGCACTATCGCAGGCGCGGCCCAGGTCGCGAGCGAGCGCACGGATATAGGTGCCCTTGCTCACCGAGAACGCCACGGTCCACACACACGTATCACCTTCGCCGCCCACGGCGATCAGGTCGGCGGCATAGACCTCGACGGGGCGCGGAGGTAGGTCCACCGCATTGCCCTCGCGAGCAGACTTGTAGGCGCGAACGCCATTGACCGAGATAGCCGAAAACGCCGGCGGCACCTGCATCTGCGGACCCAGCATGGCGGCCAAGTGCTCACGGGCAAAGGCAGGATCGCGGAGCTCGTTGCCAACAGCCACCGTGCGGACCGCCTCGCCCTCCGCATCATCGGTATTGGTCTCGGCGCCAAACGAAATGTCGGCGACATAGCTTTTGGTATCGAGGGTAAGCATGCCCAGCAGACGGGTGGCCTGGCCCACGCCCACCACCATGACACCCGATGCCATGGGGTCGAGCGTGCCGGCATGGCCGACGCGCCGCTCATGGAGGGCGCGTCGGCATTGCGAGACCACATCGTGGGACGTGCAGCCCACCGGCTTATCGACGGCGAGCAGCATATTCAGTTGAGAAGGCGTACGACGAGCCATGTACCATCCAAAAAGTTAAAGCTCGACGGTCACCGAAGCGGGATCCTCCCCCACCAGCTCGGCCAGCATGGGAAGTGCCACGGTAAGCGTCTCGAGAATCGTTCCGTTGTTGGAGAAACCGGCGGCAGCGGGATGTCCGCCTCCGCCAAAGGCAGCAGCGATCTCGGAAACGTTGAGGTCGCCCTTGGAGCGCAGGTTGCCGCGCACCTTGGTATCGCCCTCGATACCCTTCAGGAACAGGCAGACCTCGACGCCCATCACTGAGCGCACCACGTCAACCAGGCCGTCGCACTCATCCGAGGTGACACCGCAAGCCTCAAGGTCACTCTGGTAGGCATAGCTATACGCGACGCGCCCGTGGGCCACTGTCTTGATGCGGCCCATAACGATGGACTTGAGGTGCAAAAACTCAACGCGCATGCTCTGATATACCTCGAGTGCCACTCGCGCCGGATCGGCACCGTGGGCAACCAGGCGCGAGGCCGCATGGAACGCGGCGGCATCGGCGTTTTGGTACTGAAAACGGCCGGTATCGGTAACCAAGCCACACAGCAGGCAGGTCGCAACGCCATCACGTGCGACAATGCCGCAATTGTCCAAGAAACGGTCGATGATCATGGCGCAGGCCGCGGCATCGACGCGCCTCAGACTCAGCTCGGCAAACTCCTCGCGCGCCGGATGATGATCGAAGCACACCACATGCTTGGAGCGACGAAGCACCTCGGCGGAATTATTGAGGCGCTCGACGACCGGTACGTCCACCGAGATGAACAGGTCAGGATTGCCGGCGTACGCAGATGCCGGCACCAGACGGTCGGAGCCTTCCATAAAGCGGTAAATGCGCGGAACCGGGTCATCGTCTGCCAGCAGAAGCGCAATGTCCTTGTTGGGGAAAAACTTCATGAGCGAAAGGCCCAGACCCAATACGGAGCCCAAGGCATCGCCATCGGGAGAAGTATGTCCCGAAATCGCAATGGAGGACGCACCCTCGATGAGCTCGAGGATGCGTCGCTGAATATCTGCAGACTCGCACGAGGCGAGGTCGGCGGAATTAGTCATCTAAAGCTGCCTCCTGGGCGGCATCCGCTATCGGATAGCCGTCCTCGTCCTTTTCGATCGCAAGCGTGGCGGGAACGTTTTCCAGCGCACGCGTGATGCGCTCGGCCTCATCGGTCGAGCGATCGATGCGAAAATCGAGCTCGGGCGTAACACGCCAATCGAGCGAGCGAGCCAACAGGCTGCGAATACGGCCCTTAGCGCTTGCGAGCGCCTCCATGACCTCGTCGTATCGGCTCGCATCGCACGACACGTACACGCGCGCGAACGAACGGTCCACCGCGACCTCGACCGCAGTCAAAGTAACGAGGTCGAGACGCGGATCGGAAACCTCAAAGAGCAGGATATAACCGAGCTTCTCGCGAAGCTGCTCGCCCAGACGGCGGGTTGCCTGCGTTTGCTTCATAGCGCTACCCCCTACTCGGTACGGGCAACCTGGTCGATGCGGTAACCCTCGATCTGGTCGCCGGGCTTGATGTCCTGGAAGTTCTCCAGGCCAATGCCGCCCTCGGAACCGCTCTTGAGGCTCTTGGCCTCGTCCTTGTAGTGGCGCATCGAGGCGATCTTGCCGTTGAAGACCACGATGCCGTCGCGCACCAGGCGCACGGAATCGGTCGCGGCGATCTCGCCCTCCTCGACGCGGACACCGGCGGCGATACCGACTTTGGGCACCTTGAAGGTGTCCAGGACGGTCGCGGTACCCGTGGCGACCTCGACCTCGGTGGGCTTCAGCATGCCGATACGGGCGGCGTCGAGCTCCTCGAGGCACTTGTAGATGACGTCGTAGCAACGGATCTCGACGCCCTCGCGCTCGGCGGCGGAGCGGGCCTTACCGTCGGGACGGACGCCAAAGCCGATGATGATGGCGTTGGAGGCGTCGGCCAGGACGACGTCGGTCTCGTTGATGGCGCCAACGGCGGAGTGGATCGTGTTGATGCGAACCTCGGACTGATCCATCTTGTCGAGCGAGTCCTGAAGAGCCTCGATGGAGCCCTGGACGTCGGCCTTGATGATCAGGTTGAGCTCCTTGACCTCGGCGTCGGCGATGGTCTCGAAGAGGTTCTCGAGCGTGACGTGCTTGACGCGGCTCTGCTCCTCGATACGGGCCTTCAGCGAACGCTCGTCGGCCAGGGCACGAGCCTCGCGCTCGTCCTCGAACACGCGGAACTCGTCACCGGCGTTGGGCACGGACTGCAGGCCCAGGATCTCGACGGCGTCGGAGGGACCGGCCTCGGTGACGGCGCGACCCTTGGGGTCGAGCATGGCGCGGACGCGGCCGTAGGTAAGGCCGGCGACCAGCGTATCGCCCACGTGCAAGGTACCGCGGGTCACGAGCACGGTAGCGACCGAGCCGCGGCCCTTGTCGAGCTTGGCCTCGAGGACGTTGCCGGAGGCAAAGGTGTCCGGGTTGGCCTTGAGCTCGAGCACGTCGGCCTGGAGCAGCACAGTCTCCAGAAGGTCGTCGATACCGATCTTCTGCTTAGCCGAGATGTTGACGAACATGTTCTGTCCGCCCCACTCCTCGGGGATGACGCCGTACTCGGTGAGCTCCTGGCGCACGCGATCGGGGTTGGCGCCCGGCTTATCGATCTTGTTGACGGCAACGACGATGGGTACGCCGGCGGCCTTGGCGTGGTTGATCGACTCGACGGTCTGGGGCATGACGCCGTCGTCGGCGGCGACAATCAGGATGACGATGTCGGTCACCTTGGCGCCACGGGCACGCATGGCCGTAAAGGTAGCGTGACCCGGAGTATCGATGAAGGTGATCTTGCGGTCGTTGATCATGACCTGCGAAGCGCCGATGGCCTGCGTAATGCCGCCAGCCTCGCCGGCAGCAACGCCGGTGTGACGGATGGCGTCGAGCAGCGACGTCTTGCCGTGGTCGACGTGGCCCATGACGGTGACGACCGGGGCGCGCGGCTTAAGGTCGGCGGGATCGTCGTAGAACGAGAAGGTGTTCTCCTCCTCGGGGGTGATGATCTTGATCTGACGGCCCAGGTCGTCGGCAACGAGCTCGACAAGGTCGTCGGACATGGACTGCGTCATGGTGAGCGGCGTACCAAGCAGGAACAGGCGCTTGATGATGTCGTTGGCCGGAACGTCGAGCGCCTCGGCAAGCTCCTGGACGGTAACGCCCTGGGAGACCTTGATGGCGTCGAGGTCCTCGGGGTTCACGCCCTGGGCCAGCGCCTCCTCTATCTTGCGCTCCTCCTGCGCCTTGGCAGCCTCGCGCTCGCGCTTCTCCTTGCGCTTCTTGCGGCGACCGGTGGACTCGCGAGAGGCCTCCTCGACGGCGGCACGAGCCTCCTCGAGCACCTTCTCGCGGCTGTACTCCTCGGCCTCGCGAGCCATGCGGCTGTAGTGGTCCTCTTCGTTGTTGTGACCGCCCTTGCGCTTCTTGCCCTTGCCCTGCTTGTCGGGGTTGGTGAAGTCCATGCCGGCAGCGACGTTGTTGCTGGCGTTGGTGCGATGGCTGTGCGGACGGCTCTCGGAGGCGTTGCGCTCGGAGTTGTTGTCTGAGGCGTTGCGATCGTTACGACGGCCACCGCGGCGGTCGTTGTTGCCGCCACGACGGTTACCGCGCTCGGCGGCGCGCTCGGCCTTGGCCTTGTCTTCGGCGTCCTTCTTCTCCTTGAGCACGGTCTCCTGTGCGGCGATCTGGTCGAGCAGCGAACGGAAACGCGAACCGGAGTCGGAAGCGGGAACGGCGCGGCGCTGGGCCTCGCGGGCAGCCTCCTCCTTCTCGCGGGCAAGGCGCTCCTGCTCGGCCTTCTTCTTGGCCTCGGCCTCGGCG
>DBFCNY010000234.1:0-8849 GCA_048298285.1 Collinsella sp. | reverse complement strand
GAGGAGGCCGCCGAGGCCGAGGAGAACTAGAGCACCCGGTTCTGGGACTCCGATCCTCCTCGCGTACCAACGTGCGCTTCGTCGGGCTTGTCGCTCCCGACTCTGGGCACTCCGGCCTCTTCGGAGGCGTGCCCAAGCGACAGGTTTGCTAACCATTCCCTGGGGTGGGTGTGAGCTATTGCTCCGGTAACCACCGCCCACCCCAACCTCTCTCCCGTATCCTTCGTGCGTTTTGTCTCCGCGCACCGGGTTACGTCGTCGCTTGCCGGTGCGACTCCGTGAAAACCGGCGCCGGGCGCCCCGACCTTTGCCGGGGAACGGGCGCCTGCCATCTCTTGGTTTTAGGCCGCGGGCAACCCGCCCGCGGCAAACGATCGTTCGATTTGGAGGAAATCTTATGCGTACGATCACCGAGTCCGAGTCCACCCCCAGGGCCGACGGCTTCTTCATGCCCGCCGAGTTCGCCCCGCAGGACCGCGTGTGGATGGGCTGGCCCCACCGCACCGACACCTGGGCCCACGGCGCCAAGCCGGCCCAGAAGCAGTATGCCGCCATCGCCCGCGCCATCGCCGAGTTCACCCCGGTCTACATGTGCGCCAACCAGGTCGACTACGCCAACTGCAAGGCCGTCTTTGAGGAAGACGAGAACGTTACCGTTATCGAGATGACCACTGACGACGCTTGGTTCCGCGACACCGCTGCCACTTTTGTTATCAACGGCAAGGGCGATAAGCGCGCCAACCACTGGCACTTCAACGCTTATGGCGGTCTTGTCGACGGCCTGTACTTTCCGTGGGACAAGGACGAACAGATCGCCCTTAAGATAGCTGAGCTTTCCGGCTGCCGTCGTTATCGTCCCGATGACATGATCCTCGAGGGCGGTTCCATCACCGTCGACGGCGAAGGCACCGTGGTCGTGACTGACCAGTGCCTGCTTTCCCCGGGCCGCACCTGCTCTGCGGTTCTGGAGGAGGAAGAGGACCCCGAGTCCATCTGGCCCAAGTTCAAGAGGAAGTTCGAGCCCTGGAGCGAGGAACTTCGCGCCTATATGGACGAGCACCTCAAGGATTACCTGGGTGTCGAGAAGGTCATCTGGGTCAAGGAGGGCATCGACCCCGAGGAGACCAACGGCCACATCGATGACGTCGCTACGTTCATCGCCCCGGGCGTCATGGCCTGCATCTGGACCGACGATCCCGAGTATCCGTTCTACGAGCAGTGCCACGCCATCTACGAGACCCTCTCCAACGCCGTTGACGCCAAGGGCCGCAAGATGAAGGTCTACAAGCTCTGCATGCCCGTGAACCCGCTGTTCATGGATCAGGCTTCCTGCAACACCATCGACGCCGACGAGAACGCCGAGCCGCGCGTCGCCGACGAGCCGCTGATCGCCTCCTACATGAACTACCTGGTCACCAACCACGGCGTTATCGTCCCGCAGTACGGCGACGAGAACGACCAGCTGGCCGTCGACACGCTCCAGAAGATCTACGACGAGGTCTGGGGCGAGGGCGTCTACAAGTGCGTCGGCGTTCAGTCCGAGCAGGTCGTCTTCGGCGGCGGAAATATCCACTGCATTACGCAGCAGGAACCCTCGGCGTAACTGTCTGTCTTCCCGAGACACGGCACCTTCCCGTTCATTTTTCGCTTGCGTACCAAAGTACGCGGCGCTCCTCTTTCACGGGAATCTGCCCCACCTCAGAAACCCAGCCGATTAATCGGACCGACGTAGCTTGCTACCGCATTAGTCATTGGTGCCAACCCTGGCAACGATGCAGGTCGAAAAACGTCAGCGAAAACCCGCCAGAGCGAGCAAGGTGCCTTGAAGCGAGGCGGCATTGACCTTTTGATCATGCCGTCGAAGCTGAAAGGCAGATTGCCGTTCTGGCGGGTTTGCAGCGTCGAGTCGTTACGCGATTTGGTAAAACCGCGTAACTAAATACGTTCCGCGATTTCGTGGATGAGGTAGTCGGTCTTTTCCCAGCCCAGGCACGGGTCGGTGATCGACTTGCCAAAGACGCCGCCGTCGACCGGCTGGTTGCCATCCTCCAGGTAGGACTCGATCATAAAGCCCTTGACCAGCTTGGAGATGGACTCGTTGCGGCGGCAGCTGTCGAGCACCTCCTTGCAAATGCGATACTGCTCCAGCGGACGCTTGCCCGAGTTGTCGTGGTTGCAGTCGATGACCGCTGCCGGATTGGCATAGCCGGCGTGCTCGGTATAGCGCTCGGCCAGGCGCTCCAGGTGCTCGTAGTGGTAATTGGGGTAGGTGCGACCGTCGAGGCCGATGTAGCCGCGCATGACAGCGTGCGCAAGCGGGTTGCCGTCGCACTCGACCTCCCAGTTGCGGAAGATGAAGCTCTGGTGCGCCTGCGCGGCGTAAATGGAGTTGAGCATAACGGTGGTAGAGCCGGCAGTGGGATTCTTCATGCCGACGGGCACCGAAATGCCGCTCGACACCAGGCGATGCTCCTGGTTCTCGACCGAGCGTGCGCCCACGGCAACATAGCTCAGCAGGTCAACGAGGTACTGGTAGTTTGACGGATAGAGCATCTCGTCGGCGGTGAAGAAGCCCGTTTCCTCAATAACGCGCAGGTGCATATGGCGGATGGCCTTGACGCCCTCGAGCAGGTCGTCGGGAGCCTCGGGGTTGGGGTTGTGCAGCAGGCCCTTGTAACCGGTGCCCTTGGTACGCGGCTTATTGGTGTAGACGCGCGGAATGATGACGAGCTTGTCCTTGACCTCCTCGGCGGTCTTGGCCAGACGATTCATGTACTCAAGTACCGAGTCCTCGCGGTCGGCAGAGCACGGGCCGATGATGAGCACCTTGCGTGCGTCCTCGCCGGTAAAGACTTTGGCGACCTCGGCGTCAAATGCCTGCTTTTTGGCGGTAAGCTCGGCTGAAAGCGGCATTTCCTCGCGGATCTCCATGGGGATCGGCAGCCTGCGTTTGAATTCCATGGCCATAGGGGTCTCCTCAATCTATAGAAAGAGCAATAAGCGTATTGTCGAATGCTCGGCATTATCCGCTGTCGCACGCTAAAGTGCAAGCCCTTGTCACCCCGAAACCTGCCAAAAAGGACAGGTTTATTTTGGCAGGTTTTATCTGGGTAAACGTCAGCTGGACCTGGAATGGAATGATGCCACGTTGCTTGGAAGGGGCTGTCAATCAGGTCCCAGAGGGAGGCGGTTCGAGGGCCGCAAAATAAAAGCGGGGGCGCAGGTTGTCCTGCGCCCCCGCTTTCTGGGCATTGCTGTTGTTTGCCGCCGGTTGTTACGCCGCCTCGTCGAACTGCGAGTTGTACAGGTCGGCGTAGAAGCCGCCTTGGGCGAGCAGCTCGTCGTGCGTGCCCTTCTCGACGATGTCACCGTCGCGGATTACTAGGATCACGTCGGCGTTGCGGATCGTGGACAGGCGGTGCGCGATGACAAAGCTGGTACGGCCCTGCATCAGCGCATCCATGGCGCGCTGAATAAGCTCCTCGGTGCGGGTGTCCACGTTAGAGGTCGCCTCGTCCAAAATCAGCGCCGGACGGTCGGCCAAAATGGCGCGGGCGATGGTCACGAGCTGGCGCTGGCCCTGCGAGAGGTTGGTACCCTCCTCATTGATCATAAAGTCGTAGCCGCCGGCGAGCGTATGGATAAAGTGATCGCAGCGCGCGGCACGAGCGGCGGCCTCGACCTCGGCATCGCTCGCATCGGGGCGTCCGTAGCGGATGTTCTCGCGGATGGTGCCGTTAAACAGCCAGGTATCCTGCAGCACCATGGCAAACTCGCCGCGCAGCGCCGCGCGGTCCCAGTCGCGCACGTCGACACCCTCGACGCGCAGCGAACCGCCGTCCACGTCGTAAAAGCGCTGCAGCAGCTTGATGAGCGTGGTCTTGCCAGCGCCGGTGGGGCCGACGATGGCGATGGTTTGGCCGGGTTGCGCTTCGCAGCTAAAGTCGTGGATGATGGTCTTGTCGGGTGTGTAGCCAAACTTGACGTGGTCGAACTCCACGTGGCCGGGGCGCTTCTCGGGAATCTGCGCGTCGGCCTTCTGCTCCTCCTCGGGCGCGGCCAGGAACTCAAAGACGCGCTCGGTGGCAGCGGCCATCGACTGCATCGTGTTGCTCACGTTGCCCAGCTGCTGCACGGGTTGGGTAAAGTTGCGAACGTACTGGATAAAGCTCTGGATGTCGCCGGGCGTGGCATTGCCGGTCAGTGCGAGCTGCGCGCCCACCACGACGACGCCCACGTAGCCCATGTTGCCCACCAGGCTCATAAGCGGCATCATCAGGCCCGACAGGAACTGCGAGCGCCAGCCACTAATAAAGAGGCGGTCGTTTTGACGGTCGAACTCCTCGATCGAGGCCTCGGCGCGGTCGAACACCTGGATGACGTTCTGGCCGGCAAAGTCCTCCTCGATAATGCCGTTGACGGTGCCAAGGACTTGCTGTTGCTCGCGGAAGTACGGCTGCGAGAAGTGAATCATCACGGTCAGGATAATCGCGGCGGCCGGCAGCGTGAGCACGGTGACGCCGGTAAGCGGTAGGCTGATCGAAAGCATCATGACGAGCACGCCGATAATCTGCGTCACCGACGTGATGAGCTGTGTCACGCTCTGGTTGAGCGACTGACCCAGCGTATCGACGTCGTTGGTGATGCGGCTGAGCACGTCGCCCTTGCTGTGTCCGTTAAAGTAGCTCATTGGCACGACGGCGATCTTGGCGGCGATCTCCTTGCGCATGCGATAACAAATCTTTTGCGTGACGCCGGTCATGAGCCAGCCCTGGATCAGGCTGCAAACAGAGCTTGCCAGATACAGGCAGAGCAAAAAGCCGAGCGTCTTGGCGATCCAGTCAAAGTCAACGTCGCCGGTGCCGTTGACCTTGGCGACCAGGCCTTCGAACAGCTTGGTCGTAACCTGGCCGAGCACCTTGGGTCCCACAATGTTAAAGATGACCGAGCACACGGCAAAGGCGACGGCGGCAAACACGGCAATCTTGTGCTGGCCGATATAGCCGAGCAGCTGCCTCATGGTGCCCTTAAAGTCCTTGGCCTTTTCGCCGCGACGCATGCGGCCCATGGGACCACGCTGGCGGGTGGGCTTGGGAATCTGAGTCTTGGTCTCGTCTGCCATTAGCGCTCGCCTCCTTCCATGACGGCTGCAATTTCTTCTTGGGTAAGCCCCAGCTCCTCGGCGGAAAGCTGCGACTGTGCGATCTCCAGGTACGCCGGGCAGCTGCGCAGCAGCTCCTCGTGCGTGCCGGTGCCCACTACGTGGCCGTCGTCGAGCACGATGATCTGGTCGGCGTGCATGATGGTCGCGATGCGCTGGGCCACGACCACGAGCGCGGCGTCGGTAACGTTTTTGGCCAGCTCCTCGCGTAGACGTGCGTCGGTCTTGTAGTCGAGGGCGCTAAACGAGTCATCGAACACCACAACCTCGGGCTTTTTGGCCAATGCGCGGGCGATGGCCAAGCGCTGGCGCTGACCGCCCGAGACATTGGAGCCTCCCTGGCTGATGGGGGAGTCGTAGCCGTCCTCGCGCTCGGCGATAAAGTCCTCGGCCTGGGCGATGCGTGCCGCCCGGTGCATGTCATCATCGCTCACCATGTCGCCGGCAAACTTGAGGTTGCTCTCGACGGTGCCCGAGAACAGACGCCCCTGTTGCGGGATGTAACCAATGCGGCGGCGCAGCTCGGAAAGGGTCATGTCGCGCACGTCGATGCCGTCGAGCGAAATGCTGCCGCCCGTGACGTCGTACAGGCGCGGAATCAGCTGTACGAGCGTGGACTTGCCCGAGCCCGTGGAGCCAATGATGCCGAGCATCTGACCGGCATGCGTGGTGAAGTTCACACCGCTAATGACGTCGGCGCGGGCATCGGGGTACTGGAAGCTCACGTCGCGGAAGGTGAGCTCACCGCGCGGCGAGCTGGCCGCGGGCAGTTTGGGCGAGGCAGGGTCGTTGATGCTCGTGGGGCAGGTGATGACCTCATCTACGCGCTCGGCTGCGACCTCGGCACGGGGCAGGATGACCGAAACCATGGTGAGGATCATAAACGCCATGACGATCTGCATGGTGTAGGAGATAAACGCCATCATGTTGCCGACCTGCATCACGCCGTCGGACACGCCCTGCGCGCCAAACCAGACGATAAGCACGGTGATGCAGTTCATGACGAGCATCATGAGCGGCATCATAAAGCTCATGGCTCGGTTGGTGTAGAGCTGCGTGGTCATCAGGTCGAGCGAAGCCTTGTCAAAGCGCTCGAGCTCATGTTCTTCGCGGTTGAACGAGCGGATGGGCATAAGGCCGTCGAGCAGCTCGCGGGCGGTAAGGTTCACGCGGTCCACAAAGCTCTGCATCTTTTTGAATTTGGGCATAGTGAGGCCCATAAGCACGCCGACGACGGCCGAGACCGCGATGATGGCCACGGCGATGGTCCACTCCAGGCCGGTGTGGTTGGCCAGGACGCGCATGACGGCGACGATGCCCATGACGGGCGCCATCAGACACATGCGGATAAACAGGGTTGCGGCCATCTGAATCTGCTGAATGTCGTTGGTGCAGCGGGTGATGAGCGAGGCCTGGCTAAACTTGCCCACCTCGGCCGGCGAGAAGTGCATAACCTTGTTGAAGGTCTCGCGGCGCAGGTCGCGTGCGATGGAGCAGGCGGTGCGCGAAGCCACGGCACCGGTCAGGATGGTGGCGACCAGCGACACCAGACACAGACCAAACATCGTGGTCGCCATGCGGCCCAGGTAGGCGTTCTGCACGTCGGCGGGGTCGATGCCCTGCGCCTTGTACTCGTCCTGTACATAGCTCACGGCGCGCTGGGTGACGATGGAGCCCGACATGGAGCCCATTTTGTCCGCCATTTCGTTGGCGCCCTCGACGAGCTTGCTTTGGTCTACCAGACCGCCCTCGACACCCAGGCGCAGGCTCTTCATGGTGATCTTGCCGCCGTCGGCGTCGATCTGCTTTTGCATATTCTGCGCCGCTGCGGCCTTCTGCTGCATCTCGGCGAGCTGCTCGGGCGTCATCGCTGCCATTTGCTCGGGCGTGGGCATGGCCTGAGCGGCGTCGCTGTCTTTCTCGCTGGACGTGCCGGTCATGTCTCCCATGGAGTCGGCGTCGATGCCCTGGTTGAGCGAAAGGACGACGGTCTCGGGCAGGCTCATAATGTCGGTAATTTTGCCTCCATCGGCACGCTCTTCCTCGGTGCCCTTGTACGTTCGAATGCCGTTTTTGTCAGCCTTGCTAAACACGGCCTCCGCAGCCTTGGCGTCCTTGGCGCTCATGAAGAGTTCGAGGTCGTCGAGCGATTCGGCGCGAATGGTGTCGGGCACGGGCGAGGCGATGCCGCCTTGCTGCACGCCCACGTCGACGATGTCGCTCATATAGGTAGGCAGCGCCAGATCGGCGTTGCTGCTGATTACGATAAGTACGATAGCTGTGAACAGTGCCAGGACGTGCTTTTTAAAGAGCTTGAGAATCCTCACTCGGCATCTCTCCTTTCTTGATTGCGGTCGATAATTTCGTTGGCACGTCTTAGAAGGCGCACCATCTCTTGGGTATCTGTTTCGCCGAGCTGCTCGAGGAAGGCCGCGGTGCGCTCCTCGAATTCCCGTCGTTTGATTTCGAGATCCTGGAATCCCTTGTCGGTCACCGTGACGTGTACGCGACGACGGTCGGTCTTTGAGTGCTCGCGCTCGACCCAGCCCTTGGCTTCGAGAGCGCGTAGGATATTGGCGATGCGGGCGCTCGAGACCCAGGCGCGATCGGCGAGTTCGCTCGGCGTGAGCGAACCGCCAGCGAGCATAAGGGCGCGCATGACGGCCATCTCGCCGCCGAGGGCTTTGTCCGCAAAGCGCGAAATGCGCTGATGCATGCTGCCGAACTCGGTAAGGAGCTGACGCCCAAGTTCACGGAAATCGGTATCTTCCACCGAAAACCCCTAACACTAGAAACTATTTTCGGTGAAAGATGATACCCCCGCACGCGCACCCTATACGGTAGATTTTGGGAAATGCCTAGAAAACAACCTTTAGGCGACCTCCGTACACCGTCGGTATCAGCAAAGTTAGGGGTAGATCTCTGAGCACGTCCTAAAGCCCACTCAGAGGCACTTTACCCTGCTAAAGCTGGCATAACAGCTAGAGTGAACGTCGTACAAAGGCAAGGAAAAAACTAAACAAATCGGTGAACGGTAGTTGTTCACGCTCGCATTTCCTGCGGGTTTGTAAAAAACGCCCTTATGATATAAAAAAAGAAACATATAACAGCCCAGATGGAGAGGGTCGCTATGTTATCCTTCTCAAACGGGTGAAATCTTGGGTTTTGGGTTGCAGTTCCAAGGTGGACAAACGTTTTTCCCTGCACCAACGTGTGGTGAAGAACGGAAGAAGCCGGTAGTGCAAGCCGAAAATTCAAGAATTCAATAAGCAGCGGTGTGAGAGAGCGCCGCATTACACGTAACTAGGAGCGTGGTTACACAATGCAGGAGGCATGGGAAGGCTTCAAGGAAGGCATTTGGACGGGAGAGGTTGACGTCCGAGACTTCATCCAGAAGAACTACACCCCTTACGAGGGCGACGAGTCGTTCCTCGTAGGTCCGACCGAGCGTACCAAGGAGCTGTGGGGCGAGGTTCTCGACCTGCTGCTTAAGGAGCGCGAGCAGGGTGGTGTCCTCGATATGGACACCAAGACCGTCACGGGTATCGTGAGCCACCCCGCTGGCTACATCGATAACGCCCACCGCGAGAAGGAGACCATCGTCGGCCTCCAGACCGACAAGCCGCTCAAGCGCGCTCTGCACGTCAACGGCGGTATCCGCATCGCTTGCCAGGCCGCCAGCCAGCAC
>DBFCNY010000233.1:0-2611 GCA_048298285.1 Collinsella sp. | reverse complement strand
GTTCTGGAATGGCCCCATGGGCGTCTTCGAGTTCGACAACTTCGCTCACGGCACCCAGGCTATCGCCGAGGCTGTCGCCGAGGCCGACTGCACCTCGATCATCGGCGGTGGCGACTCTGTCGCGGCTGTCAACAAGTTCAACCTGGCCGACAAGATGAGCTGGATCTCCACCGGTGGTGGCGCTTCCATGGAGCTCGTCGAGGGTAAGGCCCTGCCCGGAGTGGAGGCGCTTCTCGATGCCTAATCGCACCCTTCTCATCGCTGGTAACTGGAAGATGAACAACGACGTCGCCGAGGCCGCCAAACTCGCCGACGAGCTGGCTCAGGCTCTGCCCGAGGTTCCGGCTGGCGTCGAGGTGCTCGTCTGCCCTCCGACCATCGACATCACCACGGTTCATGACCGCATTCAGGCTGCCCCCATCGCCCTCGGTGCACAGAACGTGTACTGGGAGGCCAAGGGTGCCTTCACCGGCGAGTCCTCTTGCGACATGCTCAAGTCCGCTGGCTGCACCTACTGCATCATCGGTCACTCCGAGCGTCGCGACTACTTCCACGAGACCGACGAGGATCAGAACAAGAAGGCCAAGGCTCTCGTTGCCGCCGGTCTTGTTCCCGTCTTCTGCTGCGGCGAGTCCCTCGAGGTCCGCGAGGCTGGCACCTATGTCGAGCACGTCGTGAACCAGGTCAAGGCTGGCCTTGCTGGCCTTGAGATCACCTGCCCCAAGCAGGTCGTCGTCGCCTACGAGCCCATCTGGGCCATCGGCACCGGCAAGACCGCTACCGCCGAGGACGCTCAGGAGGTCTGCGGCGCTATCCGTGAGACCCTCAAGGAGATGTTCGGCGAGGAGCTCGCCGACGGCATCCGCGTTCTCTACGGCGGTTCCGCCAAGCCCGGCAACATTGCCGAGCTCGTCGCCAAGCCCGACGTTGACGGCGCCCTCGTGGGCGGCGCTTCGCTCAAGGCTGCCGACTTCGCCTCTATGGTCGTCAAGGCAGGCGAGTAGGACATATGGCACAGCGTCATCTTCCTGCACTCCTGATCATCATGGATGGTTGCGGCCTTGCTCCGGCCGATGGCGAGAACGCCGTCGCCGCTGCCAAGACGCCCTTCCTTGATAGCCTGTACGAGAAGTACCCCCACACCACGCTCGGCGCTTCGGGCGAGGACGTGGGTCTTCCCGATGGCCAGATGGGTAACTCCGAGGTGGGTCACCTCAACATCGGTGCCGGACGCATCGTGTTCCAGGAGCTTTCGCGCATCAACAACGCCATCAAGGACGGCTCCATCGCCAAGAACGAGGTTTTTGTCAAGGCTATGGACGACGTCAAGGCTGACGGCAAGACTCTCCACCTCATGGGCCTTATGAGCCCTGGCGGTGTTCATTCTCACATGAACCACGTCGAGGCTCTGGTCAAGATGGCTGCCGAGCACGGTGTCAAGACCGTTCGCGTCCACGCCTTCATGGATGGCCGCGACGTCGACCCGCAGTCCGGTGCTGGCTACATGAGCGAGTTCTGCGCCTTCCTGGCCAAGATTTCCGAGGAGACCGGTTGCGACGCTCGCGTTGCCACCGTCTCGGGTCGTTATTGGGCGATGGACCGCGACAACCGTTGGGAGCGCATCCAGCGCGCCTACGACGTCATGGTCAACGCGTCCGATGCTGATACCGACCCCGTTGCCGGTATCAAGGCCTACTACGAGAAGGACCCGCGCGGCGATGAGTTCGTCGAGCCCTTCGCTGCCCACAACGAGGGCATTCACGAGGGCGACGCGGCCATCTTCTTCAACTTCCGTCCCGACCGCGCTCGTCAGATGACCCGCGTGTTCACGGACAAGGAGTTCGACGGCTTTGAGCGCGAGCAGATCAAGCTTTCGCACTTTGTGACGATGACCGAGTACGATCCGACGTTTGACGTCGAGGTCGCCTTCCCCAAGACGTTCCCCGAGAACGTCCTGGCCGACGTTATCGCCGCCAATGGCCTGAAGCAGCTGCACACTGCCGAGACCGAGAAGTACGCCCACGTGACGTTCTTCCTCAACGGTGGCATCGAGGAGCCCAAGGAGGGCGAGGAGCGCGTGCTCGTCGCTTCCCCCAAGGTCGCTACCTACGATCTGCAGCCCGAGATGAGCGCTCCCAAGGTTACCGAGAAGCTCGTCGCCGCCATCAACGAGGATCGCGCTGATTTCTACATCGTGAACTTCGCGAACTGCGACATGGTTGGTCACACCGGTGTCTTCGACGCTGCCGTTAAGGCTGTCGAGGCTGTTGACGAGGCCCTGTCCAAGGTTGTCCCGGCGATTCTCGCCAAGGGCGGCTTTGCACTGATTACCGCCGACCACGGCAACGCCGATCACATGTTTGACGTTGCTTCCGACGGTTCCAAGCATCCGTTTACGGCTCACACCACCAACCTCGTGCCGTTCATCATCGTTGATGAGAAGGCACAGCTCACCGGTATCGAGGACGGCCGTCTTTCCGATATCGCTCCGACCATGCTCACCATGGCTGGTATTGAGCCTTCCGCCGAGATGACGGGCCGCGTGCTCGCCACCGAGGCCTAATAGAAAACAAATACCGTTTTCTAGTAAGGGGGTTGTCCACAACCGGAC
>DBFCNY010000232.1:0-3033 GCA_048298285.1 Collinsella sp. | reverse complement strand
CCACGTAGCCGGCAAGAAAATTGGCGGGACAGTGCACTGATGTATCGTCCCGCCATTTGTTAATTGATAACAACCTTACATAAGATATATTATCGTACTTATCTACGGAGAAATGCGTATGCGCTGGTTGCCGCTATGGCTCCGTCAGAAACCGCGGTCACAACCTGGCGTAAACGCTTGGAACGGATATCGCCAGCGGCAAATAGACCTGGCGTGCGGGTCGCCATGGATTCATCAGTTAGAATGCCGCCATCAGGCGCCAGATCGACTAGATGCTCAACAAGCTCGGTATGGGGTTGCGTCCCGGTATAGACAAAGATGCCAAAAGAGCCGGGCTCAAATGACTCGGTATGAATTTCCCCGGATGAATTGTCCTTAAAGGCGATCGTCGTTGGCATCGCTTCACCAGAAAGTTCAACAATACTAGTTTGGTACCTAACTGTAATATTGTCCTTTTCGAGTACTTTCTGAACAACACCATCAGGTGCACGGAACTGATCGCGACGCAGGACGATGGTCACGCTGCTGGCGATTTCTGACAAGAACAGGGCTTCCTCACAGGCAGCATTGCCGCCGCCAATGACAAAAACCTGCTTGCCACGGAAGAACATGCCGTCACATGTTGCGCAATATGAAACGCCACGACCGCGATACGTATCCTCGCCAGCAAAACCTGCCGGACGCGGCGTGGCGCCCATGCACGCAATGACGCTCTTAGCCTCCGTGTCGCCCATATCATGATGAACGGTAAACAGTGCGGAATCAGCATCATAATCGATGCCCGTTACCATACTCCATTCAACCTGCGCACCCAGGCCTTCTGCATGCTGCTGGAAACGTTCACCAAGCTCTGCACCACTTAGCAGCGGAATACCGGGATAATTCTCGATCTCGTTGGTTGTGGCGATCTGTCCACCCGACATGCCCTGCTCAATCACAGTCGTCGTCAGGTTGGCACGCGCAGCGTAAATGGCGGCAGCATAGCCCGCGGGGCCTCCACCGATAATCGCAACATCAATCGGCTGATCGGTAGTCATGGAATATCCTCTCGTCGATACATTGACGTTCTTTGCGCTCATACCCAAATTTACGTGAACATGACACTCATGCACTACAATGATAAATCGCGTAACAAAGCTGAAGGGGAGTTATCGATGGATCAAACGCAGACGAGCAATAGCGCTCCCCTGCCCATGCAAGCCACTCCCCAACCGGAGAAAATGACCGTTTCACCTGCACAAAAACCCCTAGTAACCATTGTGCACGCATCGGTTGGATCGGGCCATAAAGCCGCCGCCAACGCGATTGCACAAGCATTTGACCTTATCCGCGGCACCAAGGGAATCCCTGAGGATGTTGAGATCGAAGTCCTGGATATCCTCGATTTTGGACGCATTAGGTTCGATGGTAATAAAACAGCAGCGTCATTTACCGGCACCACGCGTCCCATTTACGACCTGACCTGGCGATATACGCTTACGGGACATCTTCTCTGGGGTGGCGGCACAGCATGGTCGCGAATTATGTTCCCCGCCTTCAACGAATATGTCCGCACCCGCAGGCCCATGGCCGTGGTTGCAACACACATTACGGCAGCTAATGTTGCTGTGGGCGCCCGCGTCATCACGGGTATCGATTACCCGGTCATCTGCGTGCCAACAGACTATGAAGTCGAAGGCTTTTGGCCCCACAAGGACACCGACCTGTTCTGCGTAGCCAACGAATTTATGGCCGAGACACTTCGCCCCCGTAAGGTTCCCGAGACCAAAATCCGCATTACAGGCATCCCCATTCGCGCCGGGTTTGATACGGACTACAATCGCGAGGAAGAACTCGAGAAGTTCAATCTCCCCGCTGACAAGACCGTTGTGTTGGTGATGGCCGGTGCCAGCTTGCCTCAACCGTACGTTCGCTTTCGCGCGGAGATGGACCGCACACTCCCCTTCCTGCGCAGCTTCGAGGACATGCACTTTGTCTTTTTGCCGGGCAAGGATGAGGAATACGCCACCCGCCTCAAGACGCTCTTCGACGCCATGAAGCTCGAAAACGTCACGGTTCTGGACTACGTGGACGACATGGCGGCCCTCATGCACGGCTGCGACCTCGCAATCCTCAAATCGGGCGGACTCACCGTCACTGAGTGCCTGTGCGCGCATCTGCCGATGATCCTGCTGGGCAAATCATACGGTCAGGAAAAGGTCAACACAACGATGCTCACCGGCATGGGCGCCAGCATGCATGTCACCACCGCACGAGAACTCATCGTGACGTTGCGCCATCTCCACGATCATCCGGAGTCGCTCAAGGCACTGCTCATCAATGGCGAAGTGCTGCGCCGTCCCCACGCAGCCGAAGACATAGCCATCGCAACCATGGAGCTCGTAGGCAAGCCCCAAAAGCGCAAACGAGCCTTCTGCCGCTTCTACTGGGGCGGAAAACCCGCGCACATCCGCTAGCTTCGGACTGTCCGCTTGCCTGTGGGCCCCTATATATCATCCCATGCTCAAACATTCTCGCTTCGCTGCGAAACTGCGCGTGGGACGATATATAGGGGCCTCCCGCAGGTAAGCTGCGTTTACGTACTAGCAGCTATACCAGATTCCCCTCCAGTAGAATCTGCAAAGGGGAACCAGAAAATATAAATACAGTAAGTCGATGCGACAAAGGAGGCGACCCTTCATCGCATCGACTTACCAGAAAAGTAAATATTGTTTCAAGCGAGTAGCCGCCCGCCCGGGGCTTACCTATATCGTTCCACGCGCAGTTTCGCAGCGAGCGAAGCGACGCGAGAATGTTTGAGCATGGAATGATATAGGTAAGCCCCGGGCGGGAGGGATACGAGCGCCCTAGGCGACGCCGCTGGAGCCGAAGCCTCCGTTGCCTCGGTCGGTTTTGTCTAGCTCGTCTACCTCTATGAGATTGACCGTGGGGACTTCTTGGATGACGAGTTGGGCTATGCGGTCGCCTTTGTTGATTTGGATGTTGTTGGAGGGATCCAGGTTGATGAGGATAACCTTGAGTTCTCCTCGGTAG
>DBFCNY010000231.1:0-5902 GCA_048298285.1 Collinsella sp. | reverse complement strand
GGGTAAAGCGTCTGTAACCATTGGGCGCTCGAGTGGTTTCATTTGCTATTATTTTTAACCATTTCAGTCTGTAAGCAGGATCGTCTGGAGCTCGATGAGAAGACCTCGCCGCTCGGTTGCCATATCGTTGTTTGTTGCGCTTGTAGTGGCGAGTGCTTTTGTCGTAGCGATAGCTGGCTGTTCTGGGTCGAATGACGAGGCCTCGGCGTCTGCATCAAAAGGCCTGGATGCCTCTCAGGTCAAAGACGACGACCTTAAGACGCTCAACGTCGGCAGCGACCTCTACCCACCGTTTGTGTATACCGACGAGTATGGCGATATCGTTGGCCTGGATGTCGAGATATTGACCGAGGCTTTGGCCCGCATTGGTTACAAGCCAAAATACCAGCTGATCGACTGGGAAAAGAAGAAAGAGCTGCTGGCAAGCGGCGAGCTCGATTGCGTCATGGGCAGCTTTAGCATGACGGGTCGCGAAAGCGAATATCGTTGGGCCGGCCCGTACCTTGCGAGCCGCCAGGTGGTCGCGGTCAATCCCGAAAGCGACATCTACACGCTCGCCGATCTTGAGGGCAGGGTCGTGGGGGTGCAGTCCACCACCAAGCCCGAGGGCATTTTGCTCAATCATACAAATGAAAAGGTTCCGCAAATCAAGGAGCTCTACAGCTTCTCGGACCGCTCATACCTGAACCCGGCGCTCGTCGAGGGCCTGGTCGACGCTATCGCCGCACATGAGTCCTCGCTGCTCACCTATGAAAAAGACTATGGCGTGACGTATCGCATTCTGAACGAGCCGCTGCTGGAGGTTGGTTTGGGCACCGCTTTCGATCTCAACGACACGCGCGGTATCGACGTTAAACTCACCCATGCCTACCAAGAAATGCTTGCCGATGGCACCATGGAGCGCCTGGTGTCAAAGTACTTTGATGACCCTGCACCATTTTTGAATATGGAGGGCCTGTCGTGATCGATGCGCCCGACCACGCCGTAGAGGAGCGCGGCAATCATTCGACTCGGGTATGGCTCCTTGCCGCCTTGGTGGGTATAGCGCTCTCGGTTGTCGCCGGCATGATGAGCTACGGCTACACCACGGCCCAGGCCGAGCAGCGCTTTGCCGACGTTGTCGATTACGTGGCGACCCAGAGCCTTTCCTACGATGCGTTTAACAGCGCCTATGCGACCAAAAACCTGATTCGTGTGATGGAGATTGCCGGAGAGGTAGCGCGCGATATAAAGCGCGACGGCTCGGTGGATAACGCCGCGCTGGAGCAATATGCTGACCAGTTCAACGTGAGCGCACTGATCGTGACGGACGCATCGGGCAATTTGGTGTCCGAGTCCTCGACGGATGACGTGGGCTACGAGTCGCTTGCTACGTATCTCAAAGAGACGCCCGTGCTGGAGGTGGCAACCCATCCGCTTAAGTCCTATACCGCCCGCATTACGCTTGCGGATGATTCGGTCGCAGACATTGGCTGCGTAACCCGGCAGGATGGCGAGGGCATCGTTATCGCGGTAAGGCATCAGAGCGCGAAGGCAGTTGCAAGCAATACACTCAAACTGCAGAGCCTGCTTGATGGCTATGAAACCATCGATAGCGGCAATATCGTGATCGAAAACGATGGCAAGGTCGTTGCGACCAATGCCGTCGAACCCACCGTATTGGGCGTGTTCGACCTGCCCGCGACGGACGCCATCATTGTCGACGAAATTAAGGATCGATGCCTGCCCGGCAAAGTCCGACTGGTCAACGTCAACGGCGAGTGGTATTTGGGCACATACGGCAAAGCGCAAAAATTCTACGTGTACACCTATGCCTCGGCGCAGCGCTACTTTGAGGTCGTCGCGGCTGTCGCTGCCGGCGTGCTGGTGCTCTACAGCGGTGTTGTAGCCACTGTTGTGATGGTGCGTCGCCGCGCTGATCGTCGACGTTTGACGGACTTGCTGCAGCAGGAGCGCGACTATGGCGACAAGCTGGCAAAGGCGGCGCGTGAGGCCTCGTCTGCCAACTCGGCAAAGACGGAGTTTCTGCGTCGCATGAGCCACGATCTGCGTACGCCCATCAACGGCATTCGCGGTATGGTTGAGGTCGGCGATGCCAATGCGGACGATCTGCAAAAGCAGGCCGAGTGCCGCTCAAAGATCTGGACGGCATCGGGACTGCTGCTCGACCTTGCGAATGAGGCGCTCGATATGAGTCGCCTGGAGAGCGGCCAGGTCGATCTGGAGCTTGTTCCCACAAATTTGGTGACCCTCAACCACGAGGTGCGCGATATTCTGGAGCGCCAGGCCGAGGAGCGTCTGGTGACAATTATCTGCGACCAGCAGACGCTTAATCATCCCTATGCGCGGGTGAGCGTGACGCACCTCAAGCGCTTGTTGCTCAATATTGCCGGCAATGCCGTCAAGTACAACCGTCGGGGCGGTTATGTTCGCCTGACGTGCCGTGAGGTGGAGCCGGTGGATGGCGTCCTCGTCTATGAATACACGATTGCCGATAACGGTATTGGCATGAGTGAGGAGTTTCAACAGCACCTCTACGAGCCGTTTTGTCGCGAGGAGCAGCAGGTGGAAGGCGCTTCATCGGGAACTGGCCTGGGTGCGCCTATTGCCAAACAGTTGGTCGAGCTTATGGGCGGAACCATGAGCTTTTCGAGCATCTTGGGGCAGGGGACGACGTTTACCATCCGTCTGCCGTTTGAGAAGTGCAAGTGCTCCGAGATTCCTCAGGCAGTGCGCGTGAATGCGGGCGACGGCGATGCGCTCCAGGGCTTGCGCGTTTTGCTCGTAGAGGATAACGACCTGAATGCCGAGATCGCACAGTTTACGCTCGCCCGCGCCGGTGCCGTCGTGACGCATGCTAAGGATGGTGAGTCTGCCGTCGAGATGTTTGCCGCGAGCGCGCCGCACGAGTACGACGTGGTGTTGATGGATATCATGATGCCCGGTATCGATGGCCTTGAGGCCACGCGTCGGATTCGAGCGCTCGATCGCGAGGATGCCGCGACCACGCCGATTATCGCCGTGAGCGCCAACGCCTTTGCCGACGATCGCAGGCTTTCGCGTGAGGCGGGCATGAACGCGCACCTGAGTAAACCAGTGAGTTCGCAGGAGCTCGTTGAGGCGCTTGCGCACATAGTCGCCGACGCTTCATAAGCATATGGCCCGGTTCCAAGGTGGGTTGGAACCGGGCCATATTGCTATTGATGAGGCTTGCTGAGGGGCTTACTTTTCGTGAATCTGCTTACCGCAGAGATGCCCAATCGTAATCTCGTAGAGTTGGACGCCCTTGATGTCTTTGGCGATTTCCTCCTCGACTTCTTCGGCGGAAGGGTAGTACTTAAGCGCGAGCTGGCGGACTTTGTCCTCGATAAACGCGGGCGCTTCATCTACCAGGCGACAACGACCAAAGACAACGGTACTCATAACGTAGGGAGCCCAGTCGCCGTCCTTGTACCACTCGTTGCCGTAAACGGTAAAGCAGATCTTGTCATCGCGCTTGAGTGCGTCGACCTTGTGGCCAGCCTTGGCGCCATGGAAATAAATCTTGTCGTGCTCGGCGTCGAAGAAGTAGTTGACGGGAATGGCGTACGGGTAGCCATCGTCGCCGTTGACGGCAAAGACGCCGCGCTTGCAGGTGGCGAGCAACTCGCGCGCTTCCTCGTCGGTGATGGCGCGTTTCTTTCGACGTAAGGGCCTAAACATCGTTGGTTTCCTTTCTGGCCGTGCATGGTGGTTGAGCACAAACTATAGCGAAACGGATCCGTATTTCTTGATGCGGGCGAGCATGTTTTTGAGCTTGTTAAAGTCGAGCGGCTTGGGCAGGTGAGCGTTCATGCCGGCATCGTGTGCCGCCTGGGAATCCTCGGCAAAGGCGTTGGCGGTGAGCGCGATGATGGGGATATCGGCCGCATCGGCCTTCTCGCTCAGACGAATCGCGCGGGTTGCCTCGTAGCCGTCCATGCCCGGCATCATGATGTCCATTAGAATCGCATCGAAGCTACCCGCGGGACGGCCAACGTATAGGTTGACCGTTTCGTTGCCGTCGGCGGTGCGAGTTACGACGATGCCCTCGCTTTCGAGCAGAGCCTGGGCAATCTCGGCATTGAGCTCGTTATCTTCTGCCAAGAGGACGTTCATGCCGGCAAGCGAGCAGCTGTTTGCCTGGCCGTCCGCACGTTCTCTTGCCTGAGGGTTCTTGTCGATATCGAGCGGAATCTGGACGTTGAACGTACTCCCCACGCCAACCTCACTCGAAATCTCAATCGTGCCGCCCATCAGTTCAATAAGTGACTTGACGATTGGCATGCCCATGCCGGTTCCCTGGAACTTGCTGCGCGCATCGTCACCTTCCTGGGCAAACGGCTCATAGATATGCTTTAAAAACTCGGGAGCCATGCCAATGCCGGTATCCGAAACGCTAAAGCAAAAGAGCGCGCGCCCATCATCGAGTGGCTTGGTCTGTGAGCTAAAGGTGACGGAGCCGCCGCGCTTGTTGTACTTAATGCTGTTGTCTAGCAGGTTGATTATGATCCGTCGGATATGGGTGGGACTGCCGATCATGTATGGCCCCGTGGCGTACGGCAGGCTATTGTCCTGCATTGTGATGCCGTTACCGGACGCGCGGAGCTTGCACAGCACCAGCGCATCGTCACAGAGCTCTTTGAGGTTAAAAGGAGCATGTTCCAGCGTTAGCTTGCGGTCTTCGATTTTGCCCATCTCGAGGATATCGTTGATCAGCGAGAGCAGGTGATTGGCGGCAACACGCGCCTTGGCGCGGCTTTCGCGGGCGACTTGCATATCGCCGTCTTTCAATTCCTCAATTTCGATAAGACCTAGGATGCCGTTGAGCGGCGTGCGGATGTCGTGACTCATGCGCGTGAGGAATGCTGTCTTAGCGGCGTTGGCGGCATCGGCTTTCTGCTGTTCTTTCTGCGCGCGGTGAAGCGACCAGACAAGGATGACGATGCCGGTGAGCAAAATGCAGATGACGACTGCCGCAATGACGATGCGGTTGCGGTAGAGAAGTCGGAACGCATCCGATTCTTGCGCTGAGTACGATGTGGGGGAATAACTGCTTGCAGAGAGCGATTCGCCGGCATTGACGATGCCCTTATTGATAATTCCCAACAGCTCGGGCTTGCCGCGCGAAATCAAACACGATAGTTGCGCCGTGTTGGTGAGCTCCTGCGTTTCGAAATCCTCGGTGTCATAGGTGTCGCGGATGGTTTCCAAGCGCGTGCTGGGGACAATGATGCAACTTGCCTTCCCCTTATTGAGGGCTTTGAGCGCCTCGCCGCCATTTGGATATTCGGTTATCGTTGCGTCGGGGAAGAGGCTCTCGAGCTCAAGACGGTTGACGATCGCGCTCTGCGTGCAAGCGATTTTCTTAAGGTCGCGGTTCAGGTTATTGCTGCTGTGAATGGCGGTCAGGGAAACCGTTCCCATCGGGTTTGACTGCACGACCCCTTTCTGTTCGGCAAGCCAGTAGTCGCGAAACAGAGGTAGGGCGACATCGATAGTTCCGTTGGAAAGGGCTTTGACCATTTGCTTGTTATTTGAGATCGCGACTGTTTTAACCGTAATGCCAAACTTGTCGCGCAACGTCGTTGCAAGCGAGGCGAGCGACCCTTCCATCTCGCCGTCGTCATTTTGCGTGCAGTAGGGAAGTTGGTTTTTAAGATAGCCAATCGTGATGGTGTTGCCGTTTGCTTTGAGCCAGGAGGTCTCGGTGCCGGTGAGCGATGATGAGCCGCTGTTTTGGGCCGAGTAGCTCGATTTGACTTCGTCGTTATAGCGCGGGTTGACGCGGGCGATTGCCGTCATGGCGGCATTGATGTCATTCATCAAATCGGGGCGGCTTTTGGGAACGGCAAAATAGTAGTCGCTCGAGCCTACGTAGAAC
>DBFCNY010000230.1:0-2350 GCA_048298285.1 Collinsella sp. | reverse complement strand
CCCCCCCGGCCCCGCCGGCAAATAGCAGACACTCCGCATGCAATCTATGCAAACAAACAAGTACGTTTAGCTACATTCGGTAAGTTCGAGCACGCTGCCCTTAACGATAAGCGCCGGCTCCAGGACGACCTCTTCGGCACGCCTGCCGCCCCTACCGGCAAGACGCTTGGACATGCAGCCAAAAGCATGCTCCGCAAGGACACCAGGATCCTGCTCAATCGCGGTCAGCGCCGGCTCAAAGAGAACGTCGGCCGCCGAGTTGTCATAGCTCACCACCGAGATATCGCCCGGGATGCTCTTCCCCATCTCGTGCAAGCGCTTGAGCAGACCGAGGGCGATGTTATCCGAACTTGCGAACACAGCGGTGGCATCAGTTGCGAGCACCGCCTCCGAGGCCTCGTAGGCACTCGGAATGTAGTACTCGCTCTCAAACTCCAAACGTGCGTCGATAGGCAGGCCAACCTCGCGCAGCGCGCGCTCATAGCCGGCAAGTCGCTTACGCCCCGTATTGGAACGGCGCGCGTTAACCAAGCAGGCAATGCGACGGTGACCCTGCTCGATCAGATAGCGAGTGGCCATGTAGCCACCCATCTCGTGGTCGAACATCACCTTGTCGCACTCGAGCCCCTCAATGGCACGGTCGACCATCACGGCAGGGATAGGCAGATGGCTGACTTCTTCGCGCAGGGCGCGGTCGTCGGAGAACTCGTCGCCCACGACCAGGAACACACCATCGACGCCGCGCGTCACCAGCTGGCGTAGCAGTTCCAGATCGTCATCGGCGCTTCCACCCGAGCTGGTAATAAAGAGTGCATAGCCGTCCTCGCGACAGCGCTTTTCCAAGCTGCCGGCGAGCGAGGCAAAAAAGCGGCTCTCGATATTGGGAACGATAAGGCCCAGCGTACGCGACTCGCGCATGACCAGGCTGCGCGCGATCTGGTTAGGAACATAGTGGTTGCGCGCCGCAACCTCCTTGATGAGCTTGCGGTTTTCTTCCGAGATGCGACAGGGCCGATTATTGAGAACAAGCGAGACCGACGAGGGGGAAAGCCCCACCTCCTGGGCGATCTGCTTGAGGGTGACTTTGTTGGCCATCTCGCTCCTTCCAGGTTTACGCGCAATCTCTTGAAAGTATAGCGACCGCCCCTCTACCTCGGTGATAAACACTTTACCAATCCGGTAGACGGCTGTTTTATCGCCGCCAGCGCACCAAATCCGTCCGGGTGGGGTATATTGCAATCGATTGATGACAACGACCACCAAAAGGCGGATATTCGTATGCACGAGAACGACTTTTTTAACGAGGACCTGCTGTGCGCGCTCGCCGGCGTTGCCGGCGAGGACAACGTGTTGATGAGCGAGCCCATGCGCGAGCACACCACGTTTAAGATCGGCGGCCCGGCCGACGTCTTTGTCACGCCCGATACCGAGCAGGGCCTCGTCGCCACGCTCGATACCTGCTATCGCTGCGATCTGCCGCTCACCATCGTGGGCAACGGCTCCGACCTGCTCGTCGGCGACAAGGGTATCCGCGGCGTTGTCGTGGCGCTGAGCAAGGGCCTCTCCGACATTACGGTCGACGGCACGCATGTCACGGCGGCAGCCGGTGCCTTGCTTTCCGATGTCGCCGCGGCGGCAGCCGAGGCCGGCCTTACCGGCATGGAGCCCATCTCGGGCATCCCCGGATCGGTCGGCGGCGCCTGCTACATGAACGCCGGTGCCTACGGCGCCTGCATGGCCGATGTGCTGGAGTCCGTGCGCGTCTACAAACCCGCTCGCCAGCTCGACGACGGCACCCGCGGCAGCGGCAACATCATCGAGTTCGATGTCGACGAGCTCAACCTGGGCTATCGCAAGAGCCGCATCGCCGACGACGGCTTTATCGTTCTTTCTGCCACCTTCAACCTCGCACCGGGCAACGCCGCGATGATCAAGGCCGACATGAACGACTACCGCCAGCGCCGCGAGGACAAGCAGCCGCTCGACATGCCGAGTGCCGGCTCCACCTTCAAGCGCCCCGAGGGTTACTTTGCCGGCAAGCTCATCATGGATGCCGGACTGCGCGGCCATGCTGTCGGCGGCGCGCAGGTAAGCGAAAAGCACTGCGGCTTCATCGTCAACGCCGACCACGCCACCGCCGCCGACGTCGACGAACTCATCCGCCACATCCAGGCAACCGTCAAAGAGCAGTTCGACGTAGACCTAGAACCCGAAGTCCACCGAGTAGGCGAATTTTTATAAAAAGAAGGCCCCGAAAGGGGCCTTCACTTTCTTTAATTCAGATAAACCAGTCCGGTGTGTGACGTATTGGACCCGAGAGGTCCGTGGCTGCCCGAAAGGCATTAGGTTG
>DBFCNY010000229.1:0-3501 GCA_048298285.1 Collinsella sp. | reverse complement strand
GCTCAAGCTTCTCTCGCCTGAAAAGGGCGTTAGGCAAGTTCAAGCGCTTGAGCGCATTGAAAGCCAAATTGGTCAAGCGAAGGCGTTGCTTACATATCTCGATTCCCTCGTCAAATCCCGGTTTGTCGAGATGTTTGGGGATCCCGACAGCAACTCTCACGGGCTCGAAGTTTGCCCGCTTGGGAAAGTGCTGTCTGTTCAACCCTCCAATGGCCTGTATAAACCGCAGAAGGATTATGTGAGCGATGGCTCAGGAACCCCAATTATCCGAATTGACTCATTCAGGAACGAAGGTCCTGACTACAGTTCGCTGAAAAGGCTCAATTGCAACGAAAGCGAGTGCAGACGTTACGGCATCAACGAGAATGACATTGTTATTAACCGAGTCAACAGTGTTGGCTGCATGGGTAAAACAATGCTTGTTTCGCATATTCCAGAAGTGACGGTTTTCGAGTCGAATATGATGCGTCTTCATTCTGATGAGACTCTCATGATTCCTGCATTCTTGTGCGCCCAAATGACTTCCGAATTCTCGAAAAGCTATTTTGAAGCAAATGCCAAGCGAGCTATTGGCCAAGCAAGTATTAACCAGAAGGATGTGAAAGGGCTGCCTGTCCTCGTCCCAACGATTGGCAATCAAAAAACGTACCTGTCCTTCGTCTCCCAGGTCGACAAATCGCGATTTGTCGCCCAGCAGCAGATTGAAAAACTGCAGATGCTTTACGACAGCTTGGCTCAGGAATACTTCGGGGATTAGAGAACGCTATGAACTTCGATTTCCTCAAAGAGCAAGACGGTTATTACGACCTTTTCGCCGATGCGTGCCTCGAGGCGGAAAAGATCTTCGCCAGCTCACCCGCGATGTGCGCCGTCGGCTGCCGCAAGGCGCTTGAACTGGCGGTAAAGTGGGTCTATGCCGCCGATCCTTCGATCAGCATGCCCTATAAGGACAACCTGGCGTCGCTTTTGCATGAGTACTCGTTCAAGCAGTGCATGGATGAGCGCGTGTGGCGCCCCCTTATCGGCGTGAACAAGCTCGGGAACCTGTCGGTTCACACCGACAGACGCGTCACCACTTCCGACGCCATGATCTCGCTGCGGAGCCTCTTTAACTTCGTAGACTGGATCGACTACTGCTATGGGAAGAACTACGTAGAGCGCACCTTCGACGAGAAGAAGGTCCCACCCAAGGGCGTGCCTCTTACGAGGTCGCAGGTCGCCGCCATCAAGGCCCAGGGCGCTATCGTGGCGCAGAAGGACAAGGACATCGAGGAGCTCGAGGCCCGGCTCAAGGAAATGTCCGACCAGCTTGCGGCGGAGCGCGCGAGAAACGAGAAGGAGCGCGCCTTCAACCCCGAAGAGATTTCGGAGTACGAGACGCGCAAGCATTACATCGACTGGGATCTGGGCCTTGCGGGCTGGACGCTGGGCGGCGACGTCGTAGAGGAGCGCGAGGTCCACGGCATGCCCGTGGAGCAGGGCGACAACACGGGCGTCGGATACGTCGACTACCTGCTGCTCGGCAAGGATGGCAAGCCGCTAGCCATCGTCGAGGCCAAGAGGACGAGCTTTTCGGCCCAGAAGGGCCTGCAGCAGGCGCGGCTCTACGCAAACTGCCTGCAGAAGGAGTTCGGCTATCGCCCTCTCATCTTCCTATCAAATGGCTTCGATACCCTTTTCGTGGACGACGAGAGCGCTCCCATGCGCCAGGTGAGCGGCGTCTTCTCGCGCGACGAGCTGCAGCGCATCATGAATCGCCGTGGCAATGCGAAGCCCCTCGTCTCCGTCCCCGTGAACGAGCAGATTGCCGGCGGCGGCACGAACCGCTACTACCAGATTGAGGCCATCAAGCGCGCGTGCGCGAACTTCGACGAAGGGCACCGCCGCGGGCTTTTGGTGATGGCCACGGGTACGGGCAAGACTCGCGTTTCGGCCGGACTCGCCGACGTTCTCATGCGCGCAGGGCGCGTGAAGAACGTGCTGTTCCTGGCCGACCGAGTGGCACTTGTGTCGCAAGCTGCGCGCGCGTTCCAGAAGTACCTTCCCGAGACATCGCGCTGCAACCTGTGCAAGAACAAGGACGAGCGCGACGCTCGTATCGTGTTCTCCACCTACCCAACGATTCTGAATGCCGTCGACGTCGTGAGGAACGACAACGGCGTGCGCATGTACACGCCCGCGCACTTTGACTTGATTATCGTGGACGAGGCGCACCGCTCCATCTTCAAGAAATACAAGGCGATTTTCGACTACTTCGATGCTCTTGTCGTGGGGCTTACGGCCACGCCCGCCAACGAAGTGGACCGCAATACCTACGACTTTTTCGAGGTGGAGCGCGGCGTGCCCACTTACGTCTACGAGTACGAGACCGCCACCGAGCAGGATCACGTACTCGTTCCATATCTGGGTATCGAGACACATACGAGCTTCTTGGACGACGGCATCACCTATGACAAGCTCTCCGAGGCCGACCGGCGCACGCTTGAGGACGACTTCGAGGAGACCGGGCAGGACGTCCCCGACTTCATCGCGAACTCGCAGATCATGAGCTGGGTGTTCAACGAGCAGACGGTCGACGCGGTGCTCGAGACGCTCATGGACAAGGGAATCCGCGTCAATGGCGGGCAGGACCTCGGCAAGACTGTTATCTTCGCTCAGAACCAGAAGCATGCTCGCTTCATCGTGGAGCGCTTCGGCAAGCTTTACCCGGGGCTTCCGGGCGACTACATCAAGACGGTACTGCACTCCGACGACTATTCACACACCGTCATCGACGAGTTCGAGCTGAAGCCCCTGCCTGTGATCACCGTGTCGGTGGACATGATGGACACTGGCATCGACGTGCCAGAGATTGTGAACCTGGTGTTCTTCAAGAAGGTGCGCTCGAAGATCAAGTTCTGGCAGATGATCGGCCGCGGCACACGCCTGTGCGAGGGGCTGGGCGTGCTCGACCCCCTCGACGGGGCGCATGCCGACAAGGAGCGCTTCTTCATCTTCGACTGGTGCCGCAACTTCGAGTTCTTCCGTGAGAACCCCAAGCTCGTCGAGGGCAAAATTGGGTCGTCGCTTTCCGAAGCGGTGTTTTGCCGGCAGGCGACGCTTGCGAAAGACCTCCAGCAGAGCGCTTTCGCCGGCGATGATTACCAGGCTTTGCGCGGTGAGCTGGTGTCCACAATCCACTACCAAGTAGTTGATCTGAACGAGGAGCTGGTCTCAGTGCGCCTGCATCGGCAGGCGGTGGAGAAGTACAAGCAGAAGACCTCTTACGCCTGCATCAGCGAGGGCGATTTGGGCGTGCTTACGAGCGAGGTGGCCCCGCTCGTGCGCAACGACGAGGCCGATGTGGACGCACTTCGTTTCGATGCGTTCATGTACGGCTTCATGTGCTCGCTTTGCGACGGGTACAAAGTGACTAACCATGCGAACAGGCTCGTCTCCGTTTCCATGAAGCTGCAGGAGCGTACCACCATCCCGCCGGTGAAGGAGAAGCTGCCCGTGCTC